>JAUZEU010000640.1 GCA_030838885.1 Bryobacterales bacterium
CTACAACCGCAACCAATGGGTAGATGATTACCTCCTGAAGAACGTCACCAGCAACCGGCCTCATGCAGTGAACACGAACTGGGGTTATGACATTCCAGGGATTTCGAAATACTGGAATAACTATGTGAGCCGGACGGTTTTCGATAACTGGCACTTCTCCGGAGTTGGCACTTTCTTCTATGGGCAGGCGCTGACTATCGGCTGCAGCGCGAACGGCGCACCTCCCGGATACTGGACTGGTACTCCGACGGGCGGCTTCCCGTTCCGTTGTCAGCAGAATGGCAACCTTTGGCTACCTGACGGAACTACAGCGTCGTCTCTCTATCCGGCAAGCAACTCGCTTTCGACCACGGATCCAAAAATCTTCTATCCATTCAATCCGCAGAGTTTCGTCCTGCCGGCTGTCAACTCGTTTGGCATCGGCAACACCCCTCCTACGCTGACCTATGGGCCGGGGGTAATCAATTTCGACTTCGCGATTCAGAAGGAGATCAACGTCGGAACCGAGGCGCATCCGAAAACGTTGAGCTTTAAATTTGAGGCTTATAATGTCTTCAACCACTTCAACCCGGGTGCTCCGGTAACCACGCTGAATATCAACTGTAATCCCGTCGGGGGCGTGTGCACCACGCCTGTGCTGAAGGACTACACGAGTTCAACCTTCGGTACCGTTGTGCCAACACAAACCATCCCCGCTAGTGGTCTCGTGACCGGCGGTGCGCAGGTACAGGCGCGGCACGCGGCAGCGACCATTCGCTTCCGCTTCTGACTGCGGTAATGTTGTAGCCAAAGCCGTCCGCTTGAACGCGGACGGCTTTGGTATTTTCCGAAAGCACTGTATGTCTCTTAATAACCGGCAGGAGGCAGCGATCGTCCGCACACTGGGCTCCTTTCAAAGCGAACTGCCCTCGTGGGCCTTCGCAAACACCGGCACGCGGTTCGGGAAGTTCCGCCGGCACAATCGAAGAGAAACTGGCCGACGCGGCGCAGGTTAACCGCTACGGACGGGCTGCTGCCCGTCGGTACCGCTGCACGTTCTGTGGAATTTTCTCGCAGGGTGTCCCGAGCGTCGCTCCGGCAGCGCTGTTGCACGGGAACCGGGCGTCCGCATCGGGTCCGTTAGGCCGAACGTATCTCGGGAGCAGGAACACAAGTACGGATCGCTGGCGAACCACGATCCGGCGGTTCGCCGCAAAGCCCTAACCATATACTCGATTCGATTGAGATGGCGAAGGCCGATGGTAGCCGGGATATCACCCGGTGTTTACTGATGGCTCGAACTACCCCGGTACGGCCAACATGCGCCAGCATGAGCGCTGGTTTGAGGAAGGTCTGCGCGGAGCCCATGAGACGCTTGCCCCGGATCAGCGGCTACTTATCGAGTACAAGCCCTTCGAGCCTGCCTTTTATCATCATAAGGATGTTGCCGATTGGGGCATGGCGCTTCGTCTGGCGAAAGCTGCGGCAAAGCAGGCGTCCGTGCTGGTCGATACGGGCCACCATTACCAGTCGCAGAACATCGAACAGATCGTGTCATGGTTGCTGGACGACGGAATGCTCGGCGGCTTCCACCTGAACGACCGCCGGTTTGCGGACGACGATACGACGCTCGGCTCGATTGATCCCTACCAGGTGTTCCGTATTTTCCACGAGATCTGTTTCTGCGGGTGGGAAATCGGAGGCGCTGCCGATATTGCTATATGGTGGACCAGAGCCATAATTTGAGCCTAAGATCGAGGAGAATGCTCGAGACGGTGATGAGAGCGCAGTTGTTGTTCACGAAGGCGGCTATCGCGGACCATGCGAGGCTGGCTGAACTGCAGAACAGTTGCAGTCTGATCGAGATCGACGCTGAAGAGTGTCTGCAGTCCGCTTTCCTGACCGATGTTCGCCCGGTGACCGAAGCGTGGCGGCGGGGCAGAGGGCTTGCGCCGGACCCATTGGCGGCACTCCGGGAAAGCGGCTATATGGATCGCATCGTTCAGGAGCGCGCGGGCAGAGCAGCGTCCGTGGCGTCGTATGCGTGATGGAGCGGGTCTGCTTTTTGTTGAAAGTGCGCCGGGACAGGTTGGAAGAATATAAACTGCGGCATCAGACCGTCTGGGCAGAGATGTGCCAGGCGCTTTCCGAAACCGGCTGGCATAACTATTCATTGTTTCTGCGGGAAGACGGGTTGCTGGTGGGCTATCTCGAAACTCCCGATTTCCAGCGGGCGCTTGCGCTCATGGCGGAACGCGGCGTGAATGCGCGATGGCAGGCAAGCATGGGGGCGTTTTTTGAGGAACTGGATGGCAAGCGCCCGGACGAAGGGATGCTGCGCCTGGAAGAGATCTTTCATTTGGAGTGAGAGGTCTTGCGGTGCTCGGCCAGAGCTACTTCCCCTTTCCCTGAAACAGCATCGGCGCAAGCTCCATCAGATTCTGCCGCCACAATGGCCAAACGTGAGCCATACCGGGAATCTCGACATCTGTAAACTGAATATCCTTCGATTTCAACCACGCCTTAAACTGACGATTCACGCCGTTCAGGCCGTCATCCGTCCCGCACGCGATCCAGAGTAACTTAAGCTGCTTGTTGGTCTTCGCATCCAAAGCCGGAAAATTCCTCTCAAACACTATCGTGTCCAGTGTCACCGGCCCGCGTCCTCCACCCGTCGCAGGCGGATCTGCCGGAGTCCTGCCCGCAGCCGCTCCCGGCCACATCACGAATGCCCCGCTGAATGAACCCACCCAGGCGAACTTATCCTGATGATTCAGGCCAGTGAACAGAGCTTCCGCCCCGCCCATTGACAGCCCTGCAACCGCCCTCTCCTGCCGGTCCTTTGTTACGCGATACTGCTTCTCCACCTGTGGCATCACTTCATCGATCAAGGCCTGGGCAAAGTTTGGAATCATCTTGTCCCCTCCCATCACACCCGGTCCACCTCGCCCCGCTGGCAGCATGTTCGCAACTCCGTAACCCAGCGTGTTCACCATAACCATTGGCTTCGCTTTTCCCTGTGCGATCAGATTGTCCAGAATCACATTCGCGGCGCCTGCCGTGATCCACCCGGCCGCGTCGTCCCCCAAACCATGCAGCAGATACAACACCGGATAAGCTTCTTTGCGATTTGGCTCGTAATTCGGCGGGGTGTAGGCATAGAAATCGCGGTTGTCGCCGATCAGGGCCGAGTGATAAAAATGGTGGGCCACCGCCCCTCGCGCAATGCCCGGCGCTGGTTCCCAACTGACCGGTCCCGGAATGTGAACCTGGCTCTGTCCGGCCCCAACCATTGCCGTTTTGAAATTGGAATTGCCCGGGTCGTTGAAGCTCGCTCCATCTACGTTGAAGGCATAGCCATACATATCCGGCTTCATGGATTCCGTCGTCACGGTCCAGACGCCCTGATCGTCTTTCTGCATTGCGAGCCGCTGGCCCGGCGCAAGGCCGGTCACGAATACCTCCTTCGCATTCGGCGCTCGTAACCGGAACGTAATCCGCCCGTCAGCAGACGCCTCCGGAGATCGGACAGCCGGCGTGCCGCCGCCACGGCCCGGTGCAGGCTGCGCCCAGGCGCTCAGGCCCGCCAGCGCGCAGAACAGGAGCTTCACAGTTTGCTTGATTTGCATCGCGACACGATTATATAGGCGCCGCCTGCCGGCTACGCCGGATCCGGTGGCTCCGGTACCATCGGTACTGCGATCTTTCCCGGTGCGCGATAAATTTTGAGCTTCCGAATCAGGGTCCGGCGCGAGATGCCGAGTAGCTCCGCCGCTTTTTGCTGGTGGCCCTTCGTCTGGCCCAGCACACGGAATATGGCCTGTTGCTCCAGATCGTCCAGCAGATATTCGCCAATCCTGACAGGTTCCCCGGTCAGGATTTCACCTGGAAGGTCACAAGTGCGGATTTCATTCCCGGAAACAAAAAGAGATGCCTTACTCAAAACGTTTCTCAATTCCCGAATATTCCCAGGCCAGGCATACTCTTCCAGAACAGTCATCGTGTCCTGGCAAACGGAGAGGTTCGTATTGCGCAGGAAAAGTTTCGTAAGAGGTGCAATGTCTTCCACCCGTTCGCGCAGGGCCGGCACATGCAGGTGGAATACATCAAGGCGGTGGAACAGATCGCGCCGAAACTTCCCGCTTTGCACAGCCTCGCTCAGGACCAGATTCGTTGCCGCAACAATTCTGGCATCCGCCAACACCTTCCTGGTTCCCCCCAAACGGAAATACGGCTGGCCGTCCAGAACCCGCAGCAGTTTCGCCTGCATCCTGGGGTCGAGTTCACCTATCTCGTCGAGACACAGCGTGCCGCCGCTTGCCGCTT
>JAUZEU010000647.1 GCA_030838885.1 Bryobacterales bacterium
GAGCGGCAACGGGCTGGTCCGTGGCGGCGCAGCTCTTGGTCAGCTCGTCCTTGAGCATGAAGTGGTGGTCCCAGCCGACCGGCGCCGTGATCTCGATGAACCGCACGCCGGCTTCCGCCAGGCGACGAGCCATGATGCACTGACGGCCGAATCGATCCGTCGGCAGGCCCGCACCGACGCCGTATAGCTTGAGCATCGACTCGGGCTCGGAGCGCATGTCGAGCAATTCGGGGACTTCATCCTGCATCCGGAACGCGAGTTCGAACGACTGCACCCGCGTCTCCATCACCGAATCTTCCTGGCGCTGTTGGGCGAAGCGGGCGTTCAGTTTGTTCAGTAGTGAGAGCTGCTTCTGCTGCTCATCCAGCGATGCCGTGGGGTTGTGAATGTTTTCGATCAGTTTATCGACATCAGTCTGGGCGGTATCGATACGCGTGCCCTGGAACGAGCCCGGCAAAAATGCCGAGCGCCAGTTCTTCGCGCCTTCCGTTGGCATGCCGTTCGGGCAAAGAACCACGAAGCCAGGCAGGTTCTGATTCTCCGAACCAAGACCATACGTCAGCCATGAACCGAAGCTGGGCCGCAGTTGCCTCACATCGCCGCAGTTCATCATCATGAGCGAAGGCTCATGGTTCGGGATCTCATTCATCATGGAACGGATCACGCAAATATCATCGACGCACTTTCCGACCTCGGGAAAGATCTCACTCACCGGAGTGCCGCTCTTTCCGTAGTTGGTGAACTTGAAGGGAGAGGGGAATCCCGCGCCGGTACGCCGCTCCGTCTGCATGTGGAGCGGCAGTTCCTTGCCCACATACTTCGCCAGCATGGGCTTCGGATCGAACGTGTCCACCTGGGACGGCCCGCCATTCATAAACAGATGGATCACGCGCTTTGCTTTCGCTGGAAAGTGCGGTTGCCGTGGGGCCATCGGGCCTGAAACCGAACCCTGCGCGACGTTATTGAAAAGCGCCCCCAGCGCGAGGGATCCGAAGCCCATGCCGGAGCGCCTCAGCATCTCGCGACGGCTCAGTCCGAAAGGTGAAACGGGAAGGTGTTTAGCCATGATTCTCTCTCTTAATCGACAAAGGCGAATTCGTTGGTCTGCAGCAATACCTGCGCGTACTTCTCCCACGGCGAGAGCCGCAGCGGAACGGGGCCGGCAAAGTCTTTCTTCGCATCCCAAATGTGGTCCCCTGACTTGATCACGGGAGCCCACTCGAAGGTATCGGTTTCCGCCGTCTTCACGCAATCTACGGTGAAATCGATCGCATCGCCCTTCTTCACCGCCAGTTCCTTGACGGTCAGATCCACTTTCTTGTTATTCACCGTCTGTTCGGTCAGGATTTCTTTGTCATTCCGAGTGATCCGGACGTGGATGCCATCGCTCCATTGCTTCTTGTATTCCGCGGGTTTCTCTTCCACTTTATGGGTCAGCGTTCCGGTGATCTCGATGGTGCCGTCAACCGGCGAAACCCAGCGGCGCGTGATGGCCAGTGCCGGGTCGTCCGGCGGTGCGCCGCCCTTTTCGGAAAGATCTGCATTTCCAAAGTAAGGCGCCGGCGTCAGGGGCCCGGGTTGCCACCTCTGGTCTACAAAATTTTTCAACGGCTCAAAGCCCTTTAAGGATGTGAGACCATACTGCCAAACGGCCGGAACCGCCGCTTCGGCCTTCGCGGTCTCAGACTTAACGAACTCAAGGGCCGACTCCACTTCTTCCGGAGACGCGGTTCGTCCGTAAACAAGCTTATAAAGTGCCGCCACCTTCGCGCTATCGCCGGATGCGGAGTCCACTTCGCGTCTGCCCAGCAGATGCTTCGCTTCCTCTGTAATGAACGGGCTGTTCATGAAGAACAAAGCCTGTTGCGGAACGGTCGTAAGAAACCGCTGCGGCACATGCGACTCAGGGCTCGCGAAGTCGAATGAGTTCAGTTCGCCAGGCAGGCGTCCCCGTTGAATGTATGCGTAAGCCGCGCGCCGCGGGATGGTCGGAATAGCCGTGAGGGAGAAGGGAAGTCCACCCACGGTCTGGTCCAGTTGGCCACTGACGAACAGCACGGAATCGTGCAGCGATTCATAATCGAGTCGCTGCCGGTTCATTCTCCACAACAGCTTATTTTCCGGATCCACCGCACGGGCTTCTGGCCGGTCGACGCTCGATTGCTGGTACGTGTTTGAAAGCATGATCCAGCGCTGCAGCTTTTTCACGGACCAGCCTTCATCCATGAACCGCGTCGCCAGATAATCCAGCAGTTCCGGATGTGAGGGCAGATCTCCGCGCGTGCCGAAGTCGCTGGGGCTGTTGACAATACCGCGACCGAAGTGCCAGGTCCAAACCCGATTCACCAGGACTCGTGCGGTTAGCGGATTATTCTTATCCACAATGGCATTGGCCAGATCGAGTCGGCCGCTGCCGTGCGTAAATGTTTCGGTTTTATCGCTCAGTATGGTCAGGAAGTGCGGAGGCGTTTCCACCCCCTGATTATTCGGGTTGCCACGAATGAAGACGTGAGCCGGCGTGATCTTCGGCGCATCCTCCAGCGCCATCGCGCGGGGTGTGATCCCACGATACCCGAACTCCGCTTCCCAAACGCGTATGTCTCCATCCAGCGCCCGCAGAATGTTATCGTCGCCGCCTGCTCCACGTATTTTGATGAAGTCGGCGAGTGGCACGTTCGCGGGCGCGTTGTCACCACGTAACGCCAGGCGCAGCGTTTCGATATCTTTATCCGGGTTCACATTTGGTGAATCGGCCTTCCCAAGTACCTCACTGTAGATCCGCGCAACATCGTCCAGCGTCTTGGGAGCGCCGGTCTCAAGCGCCTTTCTGATCTCGGGGTTGGAATTGGCCGGGTACGGCTTCCCCGCGACGAAGGCGTTCCATGGTGCAAATACTGGGTCGTTATTCTCGCGTGTGGCATTCAGATAATCTCGCCACCGGCGTAGCACGAATAGGTTGAAGTCTGCGTCCAGCGAAAGCTTTTCCAGTTCGGCGCTGTTCATCTTCGCGCCCTTTTGCGCCGCCACCAGGTAACGCGAAATCCACGTGGGCTGACGATACTCGGCTACCAGTTCGGCGTGGCGTTTGGTCTTAAAATTCTGCAACGCGGCGAGGCGTCGCTGCATGCCATCCCGATACTCTTTCACGAGCGGCGAGTTCGGGTCCTCGTTCTTCAACAGCGGATATTCCACCGGTTCAACGGAGTTCGAAATCATTCCGTAAAACGAATAATAGTCGCGCGTCGGAATCGGGTCGAACTTATGATCATGGCAGCGTGCGCACGTAACCGTCATGCCCAGAAAGCCGCGAGTGATCGCGTCAATCCGGTCGTCAATCATGTCGTGCTCGCCTTTGGGAACACTGCGTCCCAGGGTGATGTAGCCGAGCGCGGCGAGATCGCCCTTATCAGCCGGATTCAGCTTGTCCGCTGCAATCTGGCGCTTCACGAACTCGTCGTAAGGCATGTCCTGGTTCAGAGCCTTGATCACCCAATCGCGATAGGTATACGAGAACGCAAAACGATTCGCTCCGTCCGCCGTATCGGCATACCGGGACACATCCATCCAGTGCCGGCCCCAGCGTACTCCATACTGCGGCGACGCCAGTAAACGGTCGACGACTTTCTCATAGGCGTTCGAACTCTGATCGTTGTCGAATGCCGTGATCTCCGCTTCGGTCGGCGGCAAACCAATAAGATCGTAGGTCGCACGGCGGATCAGGGTACGCCGATCCGCAGCCGGAGCCGGCTTAAGCTTCGCCTCGGCCAATTTTGCGAAAATGAAATTGTCGACTGGCGTCTTGCTCCAGGATGAATCCACAATGGACGGAACGGCAGGACGTACCGGCTTCCGGAATGCCCACCAGTCTTTGTTGGTGGCTTTTACGGAGACGGGTGTCGGTGCCGTGCGCGGGTCGGGCGCGCCCATCTTTACCCATGCCTCGAAGTCCTTCACCACCTCCGGCGCAAGAGCTTTACCCGGAGGCATCTGCAGGCTTGGATCCGTGTAGCGAAGGGCCTTAATCAGCAGGCTGGAATCAGGGTCGCCTTCCACCAGAGCCGGCCCGGAGTTGCCGCCTTTTCGAAGACCATCCCTGGTATCCAGGTGGAAGCCGCCTTGAACCTTGGCTGCCTGAGCGCTGTGGCAAACATAGCAACGGGTGGCCAGGACAGGGCGAATCTTCTGCTCAAAGAAATCGTTGCCGGGAGCCTGCGCTACCAAAAGGCGCGTGGCTAACAGGAAACCGCTCAGCGTGGAGAGAGGGCGTAGCATGTTTGGGGAGGGGTCTGCACCCCCTATGTTATCGAAATTGTACTAGCCCGTAAGCACGCCTTTAGTAGGGCTATCCTGTACCAATGCCGATCTATCAGCTGCGGCCTGAGTTCGATGTGCTCCTTCGTGAGGTCCTGCTCATCGTAGGCGCGCTGTTTCCGATTGTGAATCCCATGGGCAGCGCTCCGATCTTCCTGACCCTGACGCGCGATTTGTCCAGCGCCACCCGAACCATGCTGTCGGGCCGGATTGCGATGAACGGCTTTATTCTGCTGATTGTCTCCCTGTTTATAGGAACCCACATCCTGGCGTTCTTCGGCATTTCTTTGCCGGTGATCCAGGTGGGTGGCGGAATGGTAGTGATTGCTACAGGCTGGTCTCTTCTCACGCACGCGGCCGACGAGGAGACCATTCACAAGCGGAAAACCAGCACTGCAGATGCTTCGAACCGCGCGTTTTACCCGCTGACGCTGCCACTCACAGTCGGGCCGGGCTCCATTTCGGTCGCAATCACGCTGGGCGCCAATCGTCCGCAGGGCCGAGCGATCAGCGTCCCCGCCCTGGCCGGAGCCTGTATAGGCGCGGCCTTGATTGCGATCAGTATTTATCTCAGTTACCGGTTCGCGGAGCGCATTGCGCGCGCGCTGGGCGAGACAGCGATGAACGTGATCCTGCGCCTGTCCTCGTTCATTCTCGTTTGTATCGGAGTGCAGATCGTCTGGAATGGCGTGAGCGCGTTGCTTCGGTCGGTGCTGGCGGCCCGAATACCGCCTCTATAGGAAACTGTGATTAACCTTGCAAATTCGGAGCATCTGGCCGAGCTGATTACGCGCTTGTAACCCGGGCTATCCGCTCGATCGCTTCATCAACCTGCCAGGGGGCCGTGAAGCCGATCGTCACCGAATCCACCACCCCGGAATTCATCGCGAACCGCATCGCCTTATCGCGATCTTCCGCAGTAGTAAATCTTCCCTCGCCGCACAGCTTCATGCTGATCACGCCCATGCCCTGCCTGTGAACCTTCTTCGTATGTTCCACTACTTCATCCACACGCCCCGGTTCGTCCTGATCCTGCTGGCTCGGCGTGTCCATGCGGGTACCGTTATGGTTCATCCGGATCATCGCGAGATCCAGCCACTCGTTGCCGGGAATCGTACGAAGCGCAGGCAAGCCATGGATAGAAGCTCCATGCGACAGGATGATCTTCTTATCCTTCGCCTCCGAAAGGCCCTCCTTCAACGGAGCGAAGTCCTTCTCCCATGTAGGGGGTCGTAGACAGTGCAGCAGCAATATATCTATGTAATCCGTTCGCAGCTGCTTGCGGAACATGTCAATCTTCTCGGGCGGCGGGTCACCGTGAGCCGGTGTCGAATACTTGTGCATCAGCCGGTAGCTGTCGCGCGGCAAACCCTGCAGTGCAATGCCCAGCATCTCCGGCATTCCCGGATAGCTCTCCGCCGTCTCAAAGAACCGAACCCCGCTGTCATAGGCGTGCCGCACAAGTTTCGTGAACTGCTCCTGTCCGAGTTCCCGCTGTGCGCGACCCCCGTGGGTCCCTGTCCCAAGCGCGAGGCGTGTCACCTTGACGTTGCTCTTGCCTAAGGTCACCCAGTCAGTGGCTGATTTCTTCATAGGAGCGGCAGTGGCGCTCTCGCCAACCCCCGCGAGCGCTGTTGCAGCAACGCCGGCCTTCAAAAAGTCTCGCCGGGTCTTCCCGGAATCGTGGCCCATTGTGGAATTCGACATAGCCCAAAACTATCACAGAAATCGCCAGCCAAAGGGCAAACTCACCTGCTGATACTACTTACCCGAAACGTGTCCCTCGAGTGCTTCACTGAGCGATACGTGATTTGTCTCCAGCGTCTCCCCTAAGACCTGGTCGAGTGAAACCCGCGCGTGAGCATACGTCGCCAGCGCGCTGATCTCCGCCGTTTGCGCTGTGACCAGGCCGCGCTGCGCCGTAATCAAACCAGTGATGGTCGTTTTGCCGAACGCAAACTTCTCCTGCTCAGCCTTCAGGAGCTGCTCCTGCAATTCGCGGCTCTCGACCGCAATAGTGTGACGTGACCGTGCCTGCCGCAGCGCGATCACCTGATTCGAAATATCCACTGCAATCTGATTCGCATCGCGCTTCCCCTGCACCGCCGATTGCCGCAGTTGAATTTGATCGATCCCGTAATCGCCCTGCGCCTGGCGATTTCCCACGGGTGCTGAAATGCTGATCTGCGCCGATTCATTGGGAAAATTCCTCCGCAGGATCTGACCGAGTGCGGTCGCAT
>JAUZEU010000654.1 GCA_030838885.1 Bryobacterales bacterium
GCTCTAACAGCCCTTCTACTGGCTATGTCCCTGGTATCTATGGCAATTGCGCAGGACCAGCGTCAAGCTCAGGTGAGCCCCGCGCTACTCGAATCTCTTCGCTCCATCCGGCCAGAAGCGATCAGAGCCCATCTCGAATTCCTCGCCGATGATGCCCTGGACGGCCGCGGCACAGGCTCGCGGGGCTACGACCTCGCAGCGAAATTCGTCCGCGCTCAGTTCGCCGCGCTCGGCCTCAAGAGCGGAGTCACGGACGGGAGCTACTTCCAACCGGTCGCCTTGCGGCGCACTGAGGTCGACGCGTCCGGCAGTTCCCTCGTGATCGAAGCAAACGGGAGGGAGAACAGTTTGGCATACAACAGGGACTACATCGTTCTGGATACCCACGCCCATCCAACCGGGTCGGTATCCGCTCCGGTCGTGTTCGTGGGCTATGGCGTGACTGCACCGGAATTCCAATATGACGACTACGCCGGCCTCGACGCCAGGGGGAAGATCGTGGTGGTCTTCGAATTGGGGGCGCCGGCTGCATTTCCCGCCACCGAGCGCGCCTACTACATGGACAATGATGTGAAGTCACGAATCGCCAGGGAGCATGGCGCTGCCGGGTTGATCGTCATCCGGAGCCCGGAGGAGGAGGGCAGGTTCCCCTGGACGTCCCTACTCCGGGAGGTCAAGACCGGATACAACTCAATGCGCTGGATGGAATCCGCGGATCGTGTCTACGGGATCAGCGAGGGATTGGCAGCGTGTGCCGACCTGAACCGGTCAGGCTCGGAAGCTCTTTTTGCAGGCGAATCACCGACGCTGGCCCAGGTCTTCGCTGAAGCAAAGGACGGCGGAAAGACACGGTCGTTCGCGCTGCATAAGACGGCGAGCATTCGATATAAGGCACGCCACACGCCGGTGACCAGTGCGAACATCGTCGGCGTGCTGCCGGGCTCCGATCCGGAGTTGCGCAAGGAATACGTCGTAGTGACGGCTCACGTGGACCACCTGGGCATCGGGCCGGCGGTCAACGGGGACAATATCTACAATGGAGCGCTCGACAACGCCGCCGGAACCTCCGTGATGCTGGAGGTGGCGCGCTGGGTGGCCGCGCAACCAGTGGCACCGAGACGGAGTATCGCCTTCGTTGCGTTGACTGGCGAGGAGGAGGGGCTGTTGGGCTCGACGGCGTTCGCGAACCAACCGCCTCTCGATGGAACGATTGTGGCCAACATAAATGTCGATGGAGGAGCGGCAACGGTTCCCGTGAAGGCTGTGGTCGCATTTGGCGAGGAGCATTCTTCACTGGGCGCAATAGCGCGGCAAGCGGCGGTGTTGCAGCTGGAATTCAGCCCGGATCCGATGCCGGAAGAGGGGGCCTTCATTCGATCCGATCAATACTCTTTCGTGCGCAGCGGAGTCCCGGCGCTCCAACTGGACCTGGGATTCAAGAGCGACCAGCCGGGCGTCGATCCGCTGGCCGTGGTGAAGAATTGGTTGGTAACCGTTTACCACTCGCCGAAGGATGACACGTCGCAGACGATTCATTACGAGAGCAGCGCTCGATTCGCGCGCTACGCGGCACTCATCATGTTCAGCACCGCCAACGATTCGCGCCGGCCAGAGTGGAACACGGGAGATTTCTTTGGCAAGCGGTTTGCCAGGCGGTGAGAGCTGGCAGGATTGGATTCAAGCTTTTCGCCAGTTATCCGGGCTCGTGCATTGCCCCACTTAGCTTCCGGGTAGCGGGTAATCGGGACTCAAGTTCGGCAAACTGCGAGCCGTCGGCCTCGGGTTCACAGACTGTGCAAGCAGTTTCCTATTGGAAAGTGGCAGCCGGAATTCCGTCAGCGCACTCGCAAAGCAGGTCCTGTGTAGCCGGGACTTGGCGAGTTTGCCGAGCACAGTCCTCCGATGAATCGGCGGTCCGTATTCACTCGCGTGTACCAGCTATTTGGTTCGCGCCACGGCTTCGCAACCTGGGTCTGCGGTTTGTCAGTTCGCCGACGGCCGTTGATCATCACCACTCGCCGCCGTCAGTTTGTCAGGGTGACAGGCTCGGGTTCCGTCAACATGGCAGTGTCATTTGGAAGTCTTGCAGAACTTCGAAGGAGGAGGTGGGGCGAGGTCAATTCCCGGCGCATCGAAATCCCCTATCACGATGAGCAGTATCCGGCGTTGCGGAGAGGAAGTTTGAGACATCAGTTCCCTTGGCGGGATCAAAGAACGACCCACCACGCAGTTTTTTGAACTGTTGGAAGAAGAATTTTTATAATCGTCTTGCACCGGTCGACCGCTGTTTTCATGTTGCTGCCATTCAATCGCACCTCGTTCGCCGACGGGAGCCGCTGCATCGAATTACACCCTGTGAGACAGAGCCGAAACTATTTGGAGACTCCGCGCCTTCCGTTCGCGAAGTCGTCCCATTGCCCCAGAGCTTTCATCTGCTGATCGAGCTTCGTATTCATGAGCAGATTCTCGACCTCACGTCGAGTCTGACGTGGTGCCAACCGATCATTTGCTTCTGCGAGGCCCCACAGCAACACCGACGCAATGGCTTCCGTTATCTTTTCCTCTCGCGTATTGACGCGATCTACGGTGTCCGATTCGGCGTGGTAGTCGGGCAGATATGGGATCGGATCCTGGATTCCAATCAGATTGGGCACGCCTGAGAGGATGAAATCGTAATTGTCGGTTCCGTCCATGGCATCAATCACGTGATCTGTCGCGTTCAGACCGGCCACACTGTGAATCGCCTCGTTCACAGGTTTGCGAAGTTCTTCGCGGCCATTCAGGTAAAAACCACTTAACCTGCCCGAACCCGTATCAAATACGATGGCCGCGATGTGATTGTCCAATTCGTCCCGGTGCGTGTGCACATAACCGGCCGAACCGTACATTCCCTGTTCCTCCCCGGTGAAGAGAACAAATCGAATCGTGCGCTTCGGGGCCACTTCCAACTGTTTGAATCCGCGAAGCGCATCGATCACCATAGCCGCATTAACGCCATTGTCTTCGGCCCCGGTACCCAGATCCCATGAATCCAGATGCGCTCCGATGAGCACGATCTCTTCGGGCTTCTCGCGCCCACGCACATCTGCAACTATATTTTTCGATTCATAACTGCCGCCCGTGCGGTTTTCAATCCTGAGCCGGACACGCACCGTGCCCTTTTTAGCCAGACGGGCTAGCCGCTCTGCATGTTCACGGCTAACGATCGCCGCGGGAACCGGCGCGATCGAGTCCATACCCAATGGATGCCGGTACAGCAAACCACGTTCCCGTGTCGATTCCAGCAGCAGCGCTGCAGGGTGATAGGTCTGGGTGGCCTTGATCAAGGGCAAATTCCGCGTGTATTCCGCAAACAGATCTTCAAAGGTCCGCATTGGTCGTGAGCGGATTAGAAGGACAGCGCCTTTCGCCGTTGCACCTAACTTTGCGAAATCCTCCGGAGTTCCTTCGCCGGCATCCAGTAAGAGAGCATCGATCAATCCATCAGTT
>JAUZEU010000054.1 GCA_030838885.1 Bryobacterales bacterium
TTCTTAACCTTACGGCCGATCACAAACGACAACGTGACCAGCGCGGCTGCGATGATCATCGCAAGGCCCATCTGTAGTAGTACAGGGAGCCACTGTTCAGCTTGAGTAGTAGGCATCGAGTGATGATTTTGGGACTGGGGATTTGCCCAAAGACTATAATAATCCACGGGATCTCGTGTCAGCGGAAAACGCAGCTACCATCGGCGTAACAATAAACGGTGAATCGAAAGTTTTCCCTTCGGGGACGACTCTGCGTCAGGCCGTAAACTCGCTCGAACTCGCGCCCGAACGGGTAGCAATAGAGCTTGATCGAACAATCGTCAAACGGGACTTGTGGGATGACACAACCATCCGCGACGGAGCACAAATCGAAATTGTGATGTTCGTCGGCGGCGGCTGATCCGGGACACGCGGACACCGGCCGCGTCTCTCTGGAAATAAAAAAGCGGAAACAAAAAAGCCGGAATCGCCAAACCATAGCGATCCCGGCATCCAGCCCCAAACAAACGCTTAGGCAAAGCTGCGAATGGCGTGCGCTTCTTCTTCGTGAACGTCGAAAACCGTGTACAGCTTCGTGATTTGCAGAAGATCTTTGACCCGCTTCGTCAGGCCGAGCAGCTTCAGCGTGCCACCCTGGTTTGCCACCGAGGTGAAACCCGAAACCAGCTCGCCGATACCGGAGCTGTCGATATATGAAACATCGCTGAGATTCAGCAGAATCTTCTTGTTGCCCTTGGCGGTAAGATCCCGGAGGACGTCGCGCAGGGCGCTCGATCCCTCACCGAGAGTAATCCGGCCGGAAACATCGACCACCGTAACATCGCCCACCTGGCGGGTGCTGATTTTAACGCTCACTTCGGCTTGCCTCCTCGAATGATTCCATAAAAACCGCGCTATTGCCGCGGCTCCACGTTCTTGACCAACGTAACTTCCGTGCCCGATGGCGAGACTTTCCGCACCTTCACGTCGTCCATGAAAGCGCCCATCAGAAACAACCCGCGCCCGGAATGCCGCAGCAGATTGTTCTCGTCCAGCGGATCGGGAACTTCCTGTACTTCGAAGCCTTCGCCCTGATCGGTAACCTGAATTGTAAACCGTTCGTTGCTTTTTGTGACCCGAAGATGAACCTGCTTCTTCCGGTTGTATCGATTGCCGTGAACAACAGCGTTCACCATGCACTCGCGAAATGCCATGCCGATTCTATGCTGCTCGTCCTCGTCGAAACCCGCCTGCCCGGAAACTTCCAGAACCGACGCCTCCGCCTGATCGACGCTTTCCAGCGTGGAGGGATAGTCCTGGTCGATTAGAGCCTGTGTACCGATGTCCACGTTGATCAAAATCCGAGTCACAACTCTCCCGATCACGGTAACAAGTTGTGATGGAAGACGAAACGCTACCATAAAATGCCGGGGACGGGAAAGTCAAGGCACATTCGGGAACGTGCTTCTTCCCCCTTTGTTTCCGGGGTCCCTGCCAAGGTACGATGAAGGGCAATGACACCGAACCAACCCCGGATCTCCCTCGAGAAGGCACCCGACTACCGCGAGAACTACGCCAACAGCGTTCAGATCCGGGTCAATCTCTGGGACTTTTTCATCATGTTCGGCCAGATTGAACAGAACGCGCCTGAGAATGTTCAGATCAAAAACTTTCAGGGTGTCTACGTCAGCCCGCAACAGGCTAAAGCGCTGCTCGGAATCCTGCAGCAGAACATCGGCCAGTACGAAGCAGCCTTCGGCGAAATTCGTCTGGAACCACGCGCCGGCGCGAACTTCGTTCAATAGCGGACTACTCCGTACAATAAGGATGTTTCGCCCCCGCCCGTCGGTCCGGCGACAAACCTACGTACTGGTATACGCGCTGATCGCGATCTTCATGGTCCTGGCGCATGGACCGATTCTGGATGCGCCGTTCTACTGGGACGAGACCGGGCAGTTCATTCCCGCCTCGCTGGACCTCTATCGCACGGGCACTGTGATCCCTCACAGCACTTTGCCTAACGTCCACCCGCCGGGCGTAATGGCGTACCTTGCGGCTTTTTGGCATGTATTCGGCTTTTCGATTCCGGGCACGCGGGTGGCGATGTTACTGCTGGCGTCCCTGGGAGCACTGTTCACCTTCCTGCTGGCGATTGAACTCTCGAGAGACGCCCCTGGAGCACCCGCTCTAACCGCGCTGGCATTGCTTTGCGTATCGCCGTTGTTCTTTGCGCAATCGATGCTGGCGCAGCTGGATATGCCTGCCATGTGCTTCGCAATCCTTGCCCTGCTGCTCTTTTTACAGGACCGCTTTCGGGCATCTGCTCTGGCCTGCGTGGGGCTGGTTCTGGCGAAGGAAACAGGGGTGGTAGCTGTCGCCCTCTTCGGCCTCTGGCTGATCGCGGAAAAGCGCTTCCGGCAAGCCACCTGGTATGCGCTTCCGGTAGCTGCACTCGCGCTGTGGCTGCTTGCACTGAAAGTGGGCACCGGCCACTGGATGGGCAATGCCGAGTTCACCCGCTACAACCTCTCCTACCCTTTAAACCCCGGCCGGCTGGGCGTTGCCCTGGTGCGCCGGCTGTATTACCTGTTCATCAGCAGCGGCCACATCATCGGCACCGCTGCGCTCATTTGGGCCTGGCGCCGGCTTCCCTTGTTGCGAAACCGGCCATGGCGTGTGGCGGCCGCATTCGTCGCGGTCAACACGGTCACGGTCAGTGCCCTGGGCGGAGCGGTGCTGGAACGTTATCTGCTGCCGGTATTACCTGTGATCTATATCGCGTTTGCGATTGCCCTGCGCGCCTTGCTGCCCAAACCTCGCAAATGGGCGGGCCCCGCACTAATGGCGTGCCTTGTCGCGGCCAGCTTCATCAATCCGATCTACCCGTTTCCCTACGAAAACAACCTGGCTTTCCTCAGCTTCGTCGACCTGGAGAGAAAGGCTGCAGCCTCTATCCAATCGCGACCGGGAATTGTCGCGACCACCTTCCCCATGTCAAATGCTCTTCTTCACCCGGAATTCGGTTATGTCGATGTGCCCCGGCAGGTGGTCGAACTGAAAAGCTTCCACCGGTCCGAAGTAACGCGCCTCGGGGAGCAGCGGCCGGACATGATGCTCGTCTATGACACCGAATGGGATCCGCTGCACCTTCTCGGGAGTGCCCCGTCACAATGGCTGCTACACACGTTCTACAATTTCGAACGGCAGCTGACACCCGAGGAGGTCGCAAGCGCCCTCTCCATGCAAGTCGTTCGCACCTGGAACTCCCAGGGCCTGAAAATGACTCTGCTTATTCGCGACGGTGTGCCCGCCTTCAGGGTTTCTGCGTTATCGAAGGGGATGTGAAAAGCGACTTCGCAATCATGCCGTGCACGCCTTTCTTGCCATCAACCAGCTGAGTAACAGCGAAGTCCGCCGCAATGCTGGTCAGCACGTAGGCGTCGTCTCTGCTCAGTCCCTTCTCCGTCACGAGAAACCCGATCATTTCACGTACGGCCTGCTTGGTCGCGTCCACCAGCTCTTCATTCATTCCCATGACGATGAAGTGAGTCGGGGTCTCGGCACGCGGCCACTTCAAGTGGACATCCTTTCGCACAACAAACCGGAATTTCCCGTTCAGTTCCGTCTCCATGGCAGTGATATCCACTTCTCCGTTGCCCTGCCCCGCGTGGCCGTCGCCAACCTGAAAAAGCGCGCCTTTCACATGAACCGGGATGTAGAGCGTGGTCCCCTCCACCAGTTCTTTGTTGTCAAGATTACCCGCATGTACCCATGGAGGCGCGCTGTTAATACGGCCAGCGCCGGGCGGAGGCGCAATACCCATGCTCCCGAAGAACGGCCGCAAAGGAATCTCAATGCCCGGCGCAAACATGCCCACATTCCGCTTGAGATCGAGCGGAATCAGTTTTGAGCCCGAACCAGGGAAGTCTTCGGGCAGAAAGCCGCTGGTAAATCGAAAGCTGTTGTAAGCCCAGGGAACCGCCAGCGTTACCTTCTCAATGTGCACCTCCAGCGTGTCGCCCGGCTCGGCTTCCTCTATATACACCGGACCCGTGAGAATATGCCCGCCAGGGCCTCTCTCCTTCACCTCCCGCTCAATGGCAAGCAAGGCGGGCGGAATATCTTTATCCGTCAGCCCAAGTTGGTGCAACTGACCGCTGTTGCCGGAGACCGTTTCGACATCGACCGTATCCCCTGAATGCACGGTGAGAACTGGTTTCGTAGTGGCTGAGTAATTTCCGATGACGACCGTTCCCGGGGAGGCCTTTAAAGACCAGTCCGCGGCGGAAACGGAGAGGGTGAGAGCGGCGAGCGGCAGGAAAGCCCGAACGAAAGAGCGCATAAGAAATTCTAGCTGCCGCATATGTTTGGCGACGGGGCTGATGAATTAGACTCCATGCCGCGGACGCTTTTCGGAATCATCACGCTCGGTATTCATGAAAGATGGGATAGACTTCACTCAACCCGATGACAAGAGCTATTGCTGGAAACGCGTTGCTACTCGCCAGTCTGCTGCCGGGCAGTGTGTGGTCGCAATGCGATCTCTCGGGGTACAAGCCCACTCTGGGGCTTACGGCGACGCAGCGCCTGGGTGTTGCTGGAACTCGGCTGGTCAGGTGAACGTGGCGACCAGTTACGCGCAAGTTTCACGCTGAAGGATGGTCAACCTGGGGTTGCGGAACTGGCAGTCCGCAAGACTCCGGCCAAATGGCTCGTGCTCGGCCGCAATCTGATGCCCGAGTTTCAGGTCACTTCCGGCAAGCGCCGGCTCAGCGAACAGCAAATGGCGCCCATGCGCGAACTGGGCTTGCAGTTGACTCCTGAACGAATCGAGCGCGAACAGTGGAACGCTTTCTGGGATGCGCCCTTGTCAGTTCCGGGGCGAACCGGAACGAATCTTGGCCTGCCGCGAAAGCCCGAAGAAATCCGTCATGACCAGTCGTCGTTCCATTCCACGGGCTGCAAAGTGGAGACTCAGGGCGCGCGGCTCCTGGTCTCATTCCCCGGAGTGGACGCGGGCATCTTCTCAGGCGCGCTGCAGTACACGGTCTATAGAGGCTCGAATTTGCTGCGGCAGGAGATTATCGCCAGCACGCAGGAAAAAGCGGTGGCGTACAAATACTCCGGCGGCCTGAAGGGCTTCACCCTCGCCGACGACACTCGCGTCGTCTGGCGTGACACCGCCCGCGCCTGGCAGCAGTACGCATTTGGCGGGTCAGTCAATCAGGACGGCGTCGGTCTGCGCGCCCGAAACCGGCTGGCCATTCTCGAAACCGGTGGCGGATCGCTGGCGTTTCTACCTCCTTCCCACAAGTTTTTCTTCGCCCGTGAAATCGAGACCAACCTTGGCTATGTCTACTACCGTAAGGACAGCGATACGTCCTTCGGAATCGGTGTCCGCCAGCCGGATCGCGAAGAAGGCTATAAGCCATTCGGCATTTCAGACGAGGTATGGACCCGCCGTATCGCCGAGTCCCGCGGCGAACTGCAAAACTTCGCGCTTTATAATGCCCCTCCCGGCACCAACCAACGCATGGCGGTCTACTTCTACCTAAGCGCCGCAGACGGCAAATCCACCCAGGCGAACGTGATGGCCTACACCCATGACGACGTCTATAAGGCCATGCCCGGTTATAAAGTGCTGGTCAGCCACTTCCATTTCCATCTGAACGAGCAGCTGTCTGACGCCGGAACCATGGATTTTCAACCGACCTGGCTGCAGGTCTTCCGCGCTCTGGGCGTCAACCTCGCGATTCTGACTGATTTCCACGGCGAAGGTCACGGCACGGACACCGGCAAACTACGCCTGGACGAACAGAAGGTCTACTTCGAGGGCAGCCGCCGCTTCTCCGATAAAGACTTCCTGGCAATCCCGGGTGAAGAGCCGGACGCCAACTTCGGCGGGCATTACATGTTCGTCTTCCCGAAACCGGTGTTCTTCACGCATCTCCGAAAGCCGGTGGATCCCCCGAACCAGCCGTTTTCGGAGAACATCCCGCCGTACGGCAAGGTGTATCACACGACGACGGCAACGAATGAACTGGATCTTCTGAAACAGGAGAATGGCCTCGTGTGGCAGACGCATCCACGTACCAAAGGCTCAGCCGGGTATCCAGATGCCACCAAAGACACCGCATTCTTTCAGAGCGACCGCTTCCTGGGCGGCTCTTTCCAGTCCCTGCCCGTCGATCAGTCGGAGAAGCGCCTGTGCGAGGTCCGCTGCCTGGGGCTGCTGGACGACATGAACAACTGGGCGGGTCCCAAATACATGATCTCGGAAGGCGACACCTACATGAAGTACCCGGATGATGAAACCTACGGCCAGTTGGTGGTGAATTACGTCAAACTGGCGAAAGTCCCCCGGTTTGATGAGGGATGGGATCCGGTTCTGAAAGCCATGCGGGGCGGCGAATATTACAACACCAGCGGCGAGGTGCTTTTCCGTGACTGGTCCATCGACGGCTCCGGCGATCACAGGTTCTACAACGCCGAAATCGAGTGGACGTTCCCTCCGGAATTCGCGGAACTGGTCTGGAGTGACGGCAAGACCGTCGACCGGAAGCTCATCGACATGGCGGAACTGGCACCGCTTTCCAGTCACAAATTCCGGATCCCGTTCGATGCCGCCGGGAAGAAGTGGGTTCGTTTTGCAGTGTGGGATTCCGCGGGAAATGGGGCGCTCACCCAGCCCTTACACCTGAAATAAACGAAGCCAATCAGACGTAAATGGGTTCGAGTTTGCTGACGACGTAAGCTCCGCACCGCTCGTAGCTCGCCCGCGGCCCCTTACGAGCAATATCGAGATCGACGCAGATCCAGCCCTTATAATTCATGGACTTAAGCACCCGATGGCAGGCCGGAAAATCAATATCGCCGTCCCCCAGATCGTAAATCGTGTCGACAAACTTCGCGGCCGGGTCGATCTTTGCGTCCTTGTAATCCATCATCATCAGCCGGCTCTTGTACTTCTCCAGGTTCTTCGCCGCATCGCACCCGGCCAGGTGGAGATGCGCAGTGTCCGGTGAGAACCAGAACAGCTTCGGGTCGGTCAGGGCCATGCACCGGTCCAGCTCTTCCTGTGTTTGCACCATCTCGCCCATATGGTTGTGCAGCCCCGCACGGAATCCCATCTCGCCAGCCAGCTCACCTAATTGATTGAACGTCTGACACATGGTCTTGAACCCCGCTTCGGTCAGGTTCGAGCGGTTTGGGGGGAAGACAACCAGGAGCTTCGCGTCGAAAGTTTTCAGGAAGTTCATCGCTGTCCGCGCATTGGCAAAGACGGTTTCCCGCTGGGCCGCGTCGTGCGTTGGACCGTTGAATGAGATAGTAATAATACTGAGGCCGCGCTTATCGGCTTCCTTTTTCATCTGCTCGGCGGTGATGTCGTACTTTTTCAGAATCGCCGGGAACTGCGTGACCCGCACGCCGATAAAGCCCGTATCCTTCATAACGTCGAAAATGTCGGTGAAAGGAACAGGCGGAAAAGAATTCCACAGGTTGGATCCGAGTGCCCACTTCACGTTCTTATTGGCCGGGAGGCGATCAGCGGCGCGGGTCAGGGTAGAAGCGAACAGCGCGAGAGCAGTGCGTCTTGTCACGTGGATGAGTGTATTACAAAACGAACCAGGCAGCAGACGGCTTCTTTACACTTAATCACGTTCTACAAAGGTAGAAACAAGTAACAATCGAACAATGGGTTCGTCTTTTCAAAGACGGAAAAAGGTCTATGGATAAAAGGTTCAACAGCTGCGCGGCACTCTTCGCTTTTTTGGTGCTGGCAAATCAACCGGTTTTGGCGCAAAAC
>JAUZEU010000709.1 GCA_030838885.1 Bryobacterales bacterium
CAGGCGCTGCTGCTCGCCGTCACCGCGGAGAAGAAAGAAGTCGACGACAAGAACCACCTCACTCTCGGAGCGAATCCGAACCGTAACGACCTGAGCCAGGCAAATCTGGTCTCCATGGATCGCGACCGCTTCGTCCTCTGGGAAGGTTTCTTCGGTGAAAAAGGCCTCCTCCGCTTCCCCGATGGCAAGATCGACCGTTTCCTCTCTGGTGCATGGAAAGATCACCTGACCGCGCTCCATACCGAACTGGACGCGCTGAAGAAAGCCATGCCGCCCGAATATCCGTTTCTGCAGGTGATCGAAGACAAGCCGAAACTTACGGAGCAGAAGATCTGGATTCGCGGCGATAAAGGTAATCCGGGCGACCCCGCCCCGCCTCACTTCGTCTCGGTCCTGACCAGTGGAGATCCGAAGCGCTTCACTAAAGGTGCCGGGCGTCTGGAACTGGCGGAGGCAATCGCCGATCCCGCAAACCCACTCACCGCCCGCGTAATGGTCAATCGCATCTGGCAGCACCACTTCGGCCAGGGCCTGGTGCGCACCCCCAGTAACTTCGGTTCCCAGGGCGACCGCCCCAGTCACCCCGAGTTACTCGACTATCTCGCTTCGAAGTTCATGAGCGAAGGCTGGTCCATTAAGAAGCTACAACGCACCATCATGCTCTCCGCGACTTACCAGTCGGGCGCCGAGCCCAATGACAAAAACCTCGCCGCCGATCCCGACAACCGCTTAGTCTGGCGCTTCAATCGGCAAAGGCTCGATGCCGAAGCTCTGCGGGACGACCTTCTGCAGTTATCCGGCAAGCTCGACCTGAAAGAAGACGGCCTCGCGCAGCATCTGAGCAAAGACAACGTGCGCAGAACTGTATATAGCTTCGTAAGCCGGCGCAAGCTGGAGTCGGATCTCGCGCTCTTCGATTTTCCGAATCCGAATAACACGAGTGAGCAGCGCAATGCCACCAATGTCCCTCCGCAGCGCCTCTACTTCCTGAATAACGACTGGGTCATCGCACAGGCAAAGGCCTTCGCCTCACGCCTGCCGGGCGCCGACGACGACAATAAGATCGACCACGCCTACCGCCTCCTGTTCCAGCGTCTGCCCACTGCCCAGGAGAAAAAGCTCGGTCTGGATTTCCTGCACAGCGCCGACAATAACTGGCCGCAGTACGCCCAGGTTCTGCTGACTTCGAACGAATTTCAGTTTCTGGATTGAACCCATGATGACCAGACGGGATTGCCTAAAAACATTCGGAACCGGCTTCGGGATGACCGCCTTCGCCCAACAGGCCGCTGCCGCGGCCCTGACCGGCGCACCGGTGGAGATTAACCCGCTCACACCCAAAGCCCCACACTTCCCTGCCAAAGCAAAGCGTGTAATCTTTCTCTTCCTGAACGGCGGCCCCTCGCAGGTAGATACCTTCGATCCCAAGCCGATGCTCGATAAGTACAGCGGGAAACCCATGCCGGCCGGTAATCTCAAGACAGAGAGAAAAACGGGCAACTTACTCAAGTCCCCGTTCTCCTTTCAGAAATACGGCCAGAGTGGAATCGAAGTCAGCGATATCTTTCCCAAGCTCGGCGCGCGCATCGACGATTGCTGCGTGATCCGCTCCATGTACACGGACCGCCCCAACCACGAGCCCTCGCTACTCCTCATGAACACAGGCGACAAACAGGTGGGCCGCCCTTCCATGGGCTCCTGGCTCACCTACGGACTTGGTTCGGAAAACCAAAATCTCCCCGGCTTTGTAGTCTTGTGTCCAGGCTTTCCGGTAATCGGCCCCCAGCTATGGGCGTCCACCTTTCTACCCGCCGTATACCAGGGCACTTACATTCCGAATAACGAAAAGACACCCGACAAGTTGGTCCAGTACATCCGTAACGCTGAGTTATCTCAATCGCAGCAGCGCAAACAACTCGACCTCCTCGACGAATTAGACGCACTCCACCTGCAGCGCTCGGGGCAGGACAGGGAACTGGAAGCCAGTATTCAGGCCGGCGAGATCGCCTTCCGCATGCAATCGGAAGCACCCGGCGTTTTCGATATTTCAAAGGAACCGGAAAATGTCCGCGCGCGCTACGGCGAAAGCGATTTCGGCCGCGGCTGCCTCATGTCCCTGCGCCTCGTCGAGAAGGGTGTCCGGATGGTGCAGGTTTACTTTGGAAACTCGCAGCCCTGGGACAATCATGACGACATTCTCATCCACAAAAAGCTGGCACGCGACGCCGATGGCCCCATCGCAGCCCTGCTCGAAGACCTGAAACTGCGGGGACTCCTGGATGACACCCTGGTAATAATCAGCGGTGAGTTCGGCCGCACTCCTGTCGTAGAGGTAAGTGGGTTAGTCAAGGTGCAGAACGGCCGCGACCACAACAGCCATGGCTTCTCAAGCGTACTGGCTGGCGGCGGGATCCGGCGCGGCTATGTTCACGGTGCCACCGATGACTTCGGCTTCAAAGCCATCGAAAAACCCGTCCACATCCATGACCTGCATGCCACTATTCTTCACCTCATGGGCTTCGATCACACGAAGCTAACGTATCGTTACAGCGGTCGCGATTTCCGTTTGACAGATGTCGCTGGTAACGTCGTACATGAGGTTCTTGCATAACTATGTCGCCCGCATCGTTGGCATTTCCGATTGGCGTTGTTGCCGGCCTCCGGTCTATGACGGCCCCCGCCGCTGTAAGTTGGGCCGCGCGTAAGGGTCGGCTGCGTGTGAAAGGCACGCCGCTCGCCTTCCTCGCTCATCCGGCCACGCCTTGGGTTTTAACGGTCCTGGCCGTCGGAGAATTGATCGTCGATAAGCTGCCGAAGACCCCCAGCCGCAAAGCCCCCGGGCCGTTCGTGGGTCGAATCGTGACCGGCGCTCTGAGCGGCGCGGCGCTCGGCGCATCCGCCAATGCTTTTTCGGCGGGCCTTGTGGCAGGTATATCGGGTGCCATCGTCGGAACTCTCGGTGGCTACGAAGCGCGAATGCGCACAGTCCGGGCGACTGGTGAAAAGGATCTTCCCGTCGCGCTCGCGGAAGACCTCATCGCGATCGGCGGCGCGGCGTCCATCGTTTGCCGCTAAAGTCACGCGAAGCCGTGAAATAACTCAGGTCGCAAAAAGCTTTGGGACACGCGGACCCCCGGCCGCGTCTTCCCGGTGGCGAATCGCTTCTGACGCACGCGGTTCCCCCCGTGTTCTTAACGGATCTACCGCGGATGCGAGATCACTCTTCCGTGTGCCCCGAGTTTGTCTGCAACTCTCCGGAATTTCGTCAGGCGATTTCTTTACGCCTTCACCCGGCCGCCTCTGGTCTGTGAGACACCGCGGCTGATGCCCTGAAACAAACTACGCCATCTCCGGCGAAACTGTGTCCGTAGCACCCACTCCCGCGCCCTCTGCAACCAGCGCAATCACCTTGCATCTCAGTTCCTCCGGCGTGATCGGATCCCAGATCGGCGCGCCCACCCGAATGCTCACGCGCGGCCGCCACACATGATCCCAGCTGCGAAAAACATCTCCGTTCTTGCAACTCAGCCAATGGCCCCAGACTCCCTCGATCCCGATCGGGATAATCGGCACCGGCAAGCCACGCACAATCCTCTCGTACCCGCGCTTGAATTCCTTGATCTCGCCATCCAGCGTGATATGGCCTTCCGGGAAGATGGCGAACAGATGTCCCTCTTCCAGCACCGAGTGTGCCTCGCGCAGTGCCAGAGTAATCGTGCGCGGTGACACTTCTTCCACCGGCACGGCCTTCAGCATCCGAAAAATATGCTTCGCTAGCGGCATTTCGAAATAAATCCGCCGCATCATAAACCGCGCCGTACGCGGCGTCGTCAAGCCCACCAGCACCGCGTCTGCATAACTGACGTGATTCGCCGCCAGCAGTGCGCCGCCCGTCAACGGGATATTCTCTTCCCCCTCCAGCTCAATGCGGAAAATCAAATTGATCAGGCCACGCATGACAAACCGGAAACACGCCAGCGGAATCGCAGCCACCGTCACATACGCACCCAGCAGCATCGCGATGCCCGCAGCAAGTATGATCGCCCCCGCATTCCAGCCGGCCTTGTCATGCAGCAGCCAAAGTATGCCGGAAGCACCGATAACGCCCACCATGTTGGCGAAGTTGTTCGTGGAGAGAATGCGGCCTCTCTCCTTCGCGTCGGCCTTTTCCTGCAGCCAGGCATTCAAAGGAACGGCAAACAGGCCCGCCGCGAAACCAAGGCCCGCCAGATAAACAAGCGCGTGGCCATACTTAGTAGTTGCGCCCAGCAGGATGCCGAACACGCCCATAAAGAACGAGCCCACCGGCACCAGCCCGAGTTCGATCCGTTTACCCGAAAGCGTTCCCGCTGCCACGCTCCCCGCGCCAATACCTGCCGCCAGCGCAGTCACAAGGAAACCCACGTGACTCTCAGACACGTGCAGAACTTCCTTGCCCTCCAGCAGCAGGGCGAGTTGAAACAGCGCCCCGATAAACCAGAACCATGTGATCCCGATCACGCAAAAGGTGAGCGATGCATCCTGCCGGATAACGCGCGCGCCTGCCACAATCTCCTGAAAAGGATTCCACCGGAAGCCTTCGCTCACTCCCGCCGCAGGGACCTTTCGGATGTGCAGGCTGGCCAGCGTTCCCACCACCGCGATGCCCAGCAGCACCAGACCCATCTTCGCGGGTTGCAGTTGCCACCGCTCATACAGAAAGGTGCCGAAGCTGGTCCCGATCACGATCGCCACGAACGTGGTCAGTTCCAGCAGGCCATTAGCTCTGGAAAGATTCACTGTCCCGATCGTCTCGGGCAAAATCCCGTATTTCGCGGGGCTGAAAAAGTTGGCTTGCGTAGCCAGAAGAAACAGCACAAGCAGCAGTAAATCGATGCGTCCCGTCACCAGGGCGGCAAGCCCCATCAGCATCGCGATTATTTCAAATGCTTTCGTGACCTGCAGGACGCGGGTCTTGGAAAACCGATCCGCCAGTTGCCCTGCGTAGCCGGCAAACAGCAGAAACGGCACCACGAAAACTGCGCCCGCCAGCGCCAGATACCGGCTCCCGCCTGCCTGTCCTGCCACCTGCGCGGCCATGCGCACGCTCACAAGAGACACGATCATCTTGTACACGTTGTCGTTGAACGCGCCCAGGAACTGTGTCCACAGGAACGCCTCAAATCGACTGTCGGCCAGGAGCGGCGTATATCCCGCTTCGTTTTTCATGCTTTCGGGAAGATTGCCTGATCGTATCATCAATACGAAAGAAACCATCTGACACACGCGGACACCCCGACCGCGCGTGCTCTGTGGTGTGCGGGTTCTGACGCTTGAATCACCTGCCGAGCCCCGCACATAAGTAGGTGGAGCTTCTGAATCGCGTGCTAGTCCTTAAACGGCAATCCCTCAGGCGTAACCGCAACTTCCGAACTCTTCTTGCCCTTCATTACCGCAGCCTCGTACGCTACCAGCTTGCCGCTTTTCGAAAGCGCTTCCACCTTAGTGACCTTGCCCGCCGCGGCTTTCTTCTGAATCGCATCGCGAGCGGCCGCCGGGATACCGGCAATATCCACTTCTTCTTCCACCTCAACCACTGCGCCCGCCGGGTCCACCATCAGATCGCGGGTCTTCCCGTTTACCTTGGTTTCCACTTCGTAAAGCGTCTTTCCCTTTTCCACTTCCTTACCGACGCTGACCAGTGTTGCGTCCTTCAGTTGCTCCTCCACTGTCTTCTGTACTGCAGGAGGCAGATCGCTGACCTTCAGCTTCGACTCGGCATGCGCGCTCAATGCCATTCCGCACAACATCACACCCGTTAACAGTTTCATGTTGTCATCATCCGCTGCCAAACTGAAAAAGCGCTGAACGACCTCGCGTGAGGGAGAAAATCGGGGATCGTTCGCCGAACGCCAACAATCTCACTTGACCTGTTCCAGCTCCAGCATGGGCTTCTTACCGTTCTCCTTCGGCGCTGAAACGGTAGGTGTCACTTCCTCCACTACTGCCGGAGCCTCCTCGTTCACCGCATATTCCCCCAGCAACGGAGGCCGCGCATCCGGCTCCAGACACATCGCCTTCCTGTCCCCGTAATACGTCATCAGCTTCCGGTTCTCCGCATCGCCCAAATCCCGCGCCCAAACCACACGCTGCCCGTCTATATCGGCACCGTTATAAACCCACTCATCCTGAAAAGGATGCTGCGGCCAATAGCGTACAAAGACCAGCAGCTTTCCAGAAATCGCTGCCACTTCCCTCCCTACAACAATACGTCTCTCCGGATTCGAATGATTCACCGAATCCCACATGTCGTACGCCAGTACCTGCCTGGCGAATGGTTGGGAATCCAGCAGATGCAGCCCGAACCAAAACACAAACTGCACGGCACAAAGGAACACGATCAGCCGCGCCGCTTCCGCCCCGTAAGGCCACCGTGTCATACGTTCCAGCCCCGCCACGCTCATCAGCACGAACAGACACACCACAGCCGCTACGTAATGGAACTGAAACGCTGGAAAGAAGTTCACCCCCAAAGCAAACAGCACGCAGGTCAGCACTACCCACGCCCACCTGTAACTCCTGATGCTCACTACAAACGCGAGCAGCGCAACATATAACGGCGCATAAAAATAGAACCGGTAATACCGGATCCGAAACACCAGCCGCTGCAGATAGCTGTCGAACGTATCGCGCCCAGGATGAAATCCGCGCTGCATCCGGTAATCGAAATCCTGCTCACGGGTCAGCGGAACATGCGGTGTCAGGCTCTCCTGAAATGTCAGCGGCGCGGGTACGCCGTATTGATGCATGCTCAGTTGGTACGGCAGCATCGTCCACTCGCCGGTTACCCGCTTATTCTGAAGCAGCGTCAAGCCAACCGCAGGCAGCACCACCAGCGCCGCGACCAATAACCCGCGCACCGGCAAATCCCGCCTTCGCAGCTCCGGAAGAAAATACAGCCCCACGCTCAACATCACAAACACCGATTCATACGGCCGCGTTAACAAATGGATCGCGAGCCCTGACCCGAGCAGCGCCCCCGCCTTCCAGTCCCCGCGCTGATTCCTGAACCGCGGCAGCGCACCGAAAACCAGGCATCCCGCCGACGCGGCCAGCGCACCGCCCCAATAGTTATTCGTCCATTGATTGAGCGGGCCGAATTCAAACACCGCCAGCAACCCGCCCGTGAGTGCCCAGCCAGGCGAAACCCACCCGCGAAGCATCCAGTAACACAGTGAGCAGAACGCCGCTGTGCCCATCAACACGCCCGCCCATGGCAACCTGAAAAGCGCCCACCCGACCGCCATCGCGAACCCGTTCCCAACCGGATAAATCGCGCTGTACGTGGGCCGCTGCAAAACAAAAAACGTCTCGAAAAACTGCGGCATCGCATGGGGCGGATTCGCCAGCCGCCAGTGCCGCAAAGTGTCGGCTACCAGCAAATGCCCGAACTCATCGTAGAGGTCCGGCACAGGCACCGGATGATGAGCCAGCAGCGCCAGACGCAACAACACCGGCAGCGCAGCAAGCGCCAGCATCACCCACCCTGTCCGCCTGGGGAACCGCTCCACAAGGGGCGCTAGCAATGGCCGCCACGAAAGAGCCAGTGCGACCAGCAAAATGGCGATGACCAGTTCAATGTAATCCACCGCGCCGAAACCAATCGGATTGCGCAGCGGAGTAAACGAGAACATAGTAAGGACAGTAAACAAAAAAAACCGGGACCCGAAGGCCCCGGTTGCTAAAAGTGGAGGCAAGCTCCACGTCGCGTCGATCAGGTTTGACCCTGCTATTGCAATTTCCTGGTCCCCTTCGAATCGGGGTATCCTGATGCTAACATATCAGCGTTCACCAGCGTTCATCCGGCTTTCATCTGCGCGTCACGCGCGACGCAAATTTATTTTCAGCCGAAAAATCAACCACATACGCGCCAGGAACATCCGTTCCCGCCCACGACACATGCTACATCTCGGCTGAGAGGACACACCTATGTCGCCAGCCGTTCCGCAGTCACAGATTTCAGACGCACAACTCGAAGCGAACCGGCAAAACGCTCAAAAGAGTACCGGCCCCAGAACTGAAGAAGGCAAAAAACGCTCCCGCATCAACGCCACCCGTCACGGCCTGACAGGGCAGTTTCACGCCTTCTCCCACGAAGACAAAATCGCCTTCGACGAACACTGCACCAACCTCATGGCGGACTACAAACCCGAAACCTACCGCGAAAAACTCCTCGCCATGTCGATAGCCGAAGACATGTGGCGACTCAACCGTGCCCGCGCCCTCGAAAACAACATCTTCGCCATCGGCATGTCCGGCCCCATCGGTGACGCCACCGACGTCGACAGCGCCGAAGGCCACGCCGCCGCCTGCCAGGCCCGCGTCTGGTTAGCCGACG
>JAUZEU010000717.1 GCA_030838885.1 Bryobacterales bacterium
CGGCACTTCATCCATCAGAGCCACGCCCACCAGCTTTTCCCCGTCGAAATACAGCCACTGCTTTCCTGAACTGGTGCCGCCCGCCACGAAGTCCCGATAATAGGTTTCCAGGGTAACCTCCTGCAGCGGCCACCCCCGGTGCTCGTGCATGAACTGGTGATACCGGTTGAACAACTCCACGTGCTCCTCGGTCGCAGATGCGCCGAGTAGCTCCGCCCGGATGTTCTGGTTTTGCTTCAGGACCCGCTTGTGCGTTCGGCCTGGCTTAAACTGCTGCACCAGTACCCGCATGCTCCGGCACTCCTCGCACGCCGTGCAAACAGGTCGGAAGACCTGAATCCCGAAACGCCGGTAGCCGCGCAAAACCAGATTGCCGTACTCCTCCAGGCTCACGTCCGTCACCAGACGCACCTCCAGCGTGGCACTCTCGTCCGGCAGATAAGGGCATTGCCTCGGATCCTCTACGATCCGGATAAGTTCCTGCATCGCGCTGTGTTCCCGCCAGTATAGCGGGCACGGAAATGGCTTCTAAATTACATGCGTCCGCTACAATCGCTAACAGTGCGCCGCATCCTGCTTGTGGTGAACGTCCTGATCGCGATCGCCGTCATCGCGGCAGGCGGCATCTTTTATTGGATTTTCTTTCGATCCCTGCCCCAGACCTCGGGCACGGTCGAAACCCAGGTAAGCCAGCCGGTGGACGTGAGCCGTGACGCCCTGGGTGTCCCGCATATCAAGGCCAAAACTCTGGAAGACGCCCTGTATGTGGAGGGCTACGTCACCGCCGAAGATCGTATGTGGCAGATGGATACCCTGCGGCGCTTTCCTGCGGGTGAACTGTCCGAGATCATCGGCGTGGCCACCCTGGAAACAGACAGGGAATCGCGCAAGCTCCGTCTGCGGCGGCTTGCCGAACAGATCTACGTGCAGCTTTCTCCTGCGGATAAGTCAGCCTTCGCCGCCTATGCGCGCGGAGTGAACGGCTACCTCGAAACGCACCACGGCCGCTATAGCATGGAGTTCCGGATCCTCGGCTATGACCCGCGCCCGTGGAGCGCCGTCGACAGCATTCTTGTCGGTCTCCACATGTTCCGCACGCTCACGAGCGATTGGAAAACCAAGCTGATTAAAGAGCAGATGCTCGCCACCGGTGAACCCGACAAGGTGAATTACCTGTTCCCGGTCCGTTCAGGCTCGGAGATTGCACCTGGCGCGGACCTCCATCCCGGTTCGAATGCCTGGGCCGTATCAGGCTCCCACTCCGCCAGCGGCAAGCCGCTGCTCTCGAACGACATGCACCTGGAGTTCAGCCTGCCGGGGGTCTGGTACATGGCGCATCTGGAGTGCCCCGGCATGAACGTAGAGGGCGTCGAACTGCCTGGCTTGCCCGGCATCATATCCGGGCACAACGACCACATCGCCTGGGGCATGACCAACCTCGGCTTCGATGTGCAGGATCTGTATCTGGAGAAGATGGACCTGCGCTCCGGCCGCTATGAGTTTGCCGGCAAAGTAGAGCAGGCCCGGCAGGAACGCGAGATCATCAACGTGAAGGGACGCGCCCCGGAAGAACTGCAAATCTGGGTCACCAGGCACGGCCCCATCTTTCAGCAGATTGGCAATCGGGCCATGGCCCTGCAATGGTCGGCGGCAGACCCTGCGATATTCCATAACGTTTTCCTGGGCATCAACCGCGCGCAGAACTGGGACGAGTTTAAGACCGCTGTTTCGCAATTCGGTGGCCCCGCCCAGAACTTCGTTTACGCCGATGCCGACGGCAATATCGGTTACCACGCGGCCGGTAAGCTGCCGATTCGCCGCAACTTTTACGGAGACGTTCCAGTAGACGGCTCCACCGGGCAGAACGAATGGGAGGGTTACGTTCCTTTCGAGGAACTTCCTCAGGCTTACAACCCGGCGAACGGCTACGTCGTCACCGCCAACCAGAACCCGTTTCCGGCGGATTTCCCCTATCACGTCAATGGCACCTTTGCCTCGCAGCACCGCTCTCGCCAGATACTCGACATGCTGAAGGCGTCCGGTAACAAGCTCAAGCCGGAAGACAGCCTGAGAATCGAGAAGGACGTCTACAGCGGCTTCAACCGGTTTTTGGGACACCAACTGGCTGCCGCTTATGAGAAGCGCGGCGCCACCAGCTCTGCATTGACCACCGCCGTCCAGATGCTCAAGACATGGGACGGCCAGATGGACAAGGATCGGGCTGAACCCTTTATCGTTACGCTGGTCTTCCAGTACATCCGAAAGGCTGTGGCGGAACGAGCGGCACCCGGCGGCGGAGCCATCTATGATCCTCAGATTTCTTCCGCCGTCGTGGAGCGTCTGCTGCGTGAGCGCCCGGCCGGCTGGTTTGGGGACTACAACGAAATGCTGCTCCGGTGTTTTGCGGATGGAATGGCAGAAGGGCAGCGCATTCAGGGTGATGATCCGACGCGCTGGAAATGGGGGAAATACATGTTCGTCGACGGTAAGCACCCCATCGGCGGCCAGATTCCGGTCGTCGGCGCCTACTTCAACATCGGACCGGTGCCCATGAGCGGCGCCTCCACCACCGTGAAACAGACATCGCGGAAGCTGATCCCTTCCGAGCGGATGAACATCGCGCTCGGAAACTGGGATGACTCACTCTGGAGCCTGCCGGTCGGAGAGTCCGGCAATGTCGCCTCATCCCATTACAAGGACCAGTGGGCTGCTTACTACTCCGGCCTCGCCTTCCCGATGCAGTTCTGGAAGGTCGACGTGAAGAGTACGGTTAAGTTTATTCCGGCGAAATAACCCTGACGCCGTATTCGTGCACCAGTTTGCCGGAAGCGTCATAAAGTCGCGCAAAATATGTGCCCGCCGAAAGCTTCTTCGCGATGTGAGCTTTCAGCCCGGACGGAGTTGGCTGTGGCGATCCGTTCCATTCCGGGGAACCACCCGCATCCACCATTTCGACGCGGAACGGCCCACCAGTGGCAGGGGCATCCGTCATAGTCAGATCGAGTGCCTTCGCCGCCGCAACGTTCTGGATCTCGCCGCGCATTGCGATCAGCTGCAGGGACGCGACAGGCGGAAGGCTGCCGGTTCTGCTGCTCATCCAGAAAATGCCAGCCGCGAGAACCGCGACGGCAAAGGCGGCCATCGCAAACTGAAGCCTGAAGAGCCCGAACCATTCGAAAAAGCCCTTCTCCTTAGACGCTTCGGACAGTTCCGGATGCTGCTTCAGGACGTCCTGCATGGTAAATGCAAAGGCGGCGTTTTGCTCAAGACGCTCTCTGCACTCCTCGCACACGAAAAGATGTTCCTCAACCCGAATGACTTCTGCGCCGGAAAGCCGATCCAGAGCGTACAGCTCCAGTTGGTCGTCCGACTCGTGATTCTTTTGCATACCGCAGTGCTCCTTATATAGGAAAAGTGCGGATACTACAGAAAGCTCTCATTTTTATTCTCAGAATTTTTTCACGGGTCCTGAACCGCTGGAAGCCAGCCGCTTTCCCAGTTCGCCGAACCGCGCTTTGGCCCGTGACTTCAGCAGCCGAAACTGGTTATAGCTGAGGCTCATATCGCTGCAGATCTGCTCCTGCGACTGCTCCTGAACGTAGAAGCGATGCAGAATCTCGCGGTCGCGCCGGGAGATGCCGTTCATTACTCGCCGGGCGATATCGAACCTTTGCTGCTGGACCAGGGAGTGCTCGGGATCGGCCTTCCAGTCGCTCAGGGTGAAAAGAGTGTCTTCGTAATCGACATGGGTGCGGCGTCGGTTAACCGTAACCTCAATGGTTGCTGCGATTTGACGCTTTACAACGGTCCGAACATAGCCCATCAGCCGGGCGGGATCGCGAAGTTCGCCATTTCTGATGGCTTGGGCGACGATCAGGAAGCAATCGTGAACCTTGTCGTCCAGTTCGTCGACACCCAGATTTCGCAGCAGAAAATAGCGTATCCCTTTCCCGAAAATGGCGTACAGCTCTTCCATCGCCGCAGGGTCGCCGCCATGAATACGCTCCACCAGTTGAGTCCAGTCCTGGATCTGGAACGCGCCCTGCCGTTCCTCTGATCCCCGGTCTTGCTCCTCCGCCATTGCCCCTGATATTACCAATGATCGGGGTGCGACGTCTGTAATCGTACAGATTTCCGTCATAGCAGCCTGCTCAGAAGGAAGTAGCCCGCCCATTCCGCCGGGTATTGTCTCGCGCGCGGATTGCGCAAGGCCCTGAGTTGGGCCTGGCGAAGCGCGGATGCCGCGCCGCGCTCCGGTGAAGTCCGCAAAGCGCGGTAGAAGTCTGTCATCAAAGTTTGAGCGGAGTCGTCCGGGATACCCCACTGCGTTGCCAGCACCGACATCGCGCCGGCACCGATCCACGCGCGGGTCAGGCCCATCAGACCGGCGCTCGGCAGAGCCTCGCCCTGCGCGGAATGGCAGCCATCCATCACAACGAGTTTCGCGGTCACCGGCCTCGCAACGATTTCCTTCGGCCCCAGCAGTCCCATCTCACCCGCTGGATTCAGGCCCAGCGCAATCAAGCCGGAGCGGAAATCGCCAGGCGCCGTCACCACGTGGGTTGCGAAGTGAATGATCGCCGGGTTCGATTCGAGGGCGGAGCGTACGG
>JAUZEU010000757.1 GCA_030838885.1 Bryobacterales bacterium
TATCGAAAACCAGCGTGTCGATACCCTTCAGCATTTCCGGAGCAGGACGCATTGTCTTGCCGTAAAGGCTGAAAATCCGAATTCCCGTGGCTGCATCGGTGGAATTCCCGATATTTTCGTGATCTTCCGTCCCGGCGAAGCCATGTTCCGGGGAGAACACGGCGGCAACGTTTAGCCCTGCACTCGTCATCAGGTCCAAATTTCGGCGGCCCTTCCGGTCGATTCCGCTCTGGTTGGTAATCAGGCCAACCCGTTTTCCCCGCAGCGGGCCGAAGTTGGCCGCAGCAAGGACGTCCAGTCCGGTTTGGGTTCTGCGGGGCGCTGCGGCGCTGAGCGGGGCCTCGTAACCGACGGACGCAGCAGCGATGGTCGCTACTGCGCGACGCAGCGGTGTAATCGGCTTCCTTAAGTGCGGATGCCCGGAGTTTGCCAGCAGAATCACGTAGCTCCTGCTGGCCGGGTCGATCCAGATGGAGGTTCCGGTAAAGCCGGTGTGACCGAACGAGCCGACCGGGAACAAATCGCCGCGGTTTCCGGAGTAGGGAGAATCAATATCCCAGCCGAGCCCGCGCTGAACGGACTGGCCGAGGGGAGTGTGCGGAGAAGTGAATTTCTGAATCGTCACCGGTGAGAACAGCCCGGCGCCGCCATCCAGCAGCATCTGGCAGAACTTAGAAAGATCTGCCGCCGTGGAAAACATGCCGGCGTGCCCGGCGACGCCTCCCATATAACGCGCGGTGGGGTCATGCACGACGCCGCGCAAAACGAAACCATCCTTCTGCATCTCGGTGGAAGCGATAAGATGCTGCCTGCTTGCAATCGGCAAGTATCCGCTGTCGCTCATCCCCAGGGGATCGAGCAGAATCTCCTTCACGAATTCGTTTTCCGGCATTCCGCTCACGCGATGTATGATTTCGCCGAGAAGAATGAAATTGATGTCGCTGTAGACAAATTTCGTTCCGGGAGGATTCGCGGGCTTGTCTAACAAGGCGCGGCGGATGCCGGTATCGTAACCGCTCCAGGCGGGCTCCAGATCCAGATCGGGGCGAAACCCGGAGAAATGGGTCAACAGCTGCCGAACCGTAATCGGGCTTTGGCCACCCTGAAATTCGGGCAGGTAAGTGGAGACGGGGTCGTCAATCTGCACTTTGCCCTGCTCGAAAAGCTTCATCATGCAGGTGGTTGTGGAGACGACCTTCGTGAGCGAGGCGATGTCGAAGACCGTGTCGAGGGTCATCGCCTCCTTCGCCGGAACGAGCGCGCGATTCCCGTACGCCTTCCGGTAAACCGTCTGGCCGTCATGCCCGATCCATACGACTGCGCCCGGAATTTTATCCTCGCGGATAGCCTGGTTGATCACGGCGTCCAGATCGGCCGCACCGTGGAACGTCTGTGAGAGTGCAACGGTCGTGAAAACCAGCCCGGAGAGCAACAGTTTCATGAGAATTATTCTGAGGTTATCAGCTTCGTGAGGACGCCATGTCCGCTTGACGCTTGCAGTCACGGCGGCGGTTTGTTATAACTCCACGTTATCCGCGGCGAACAGGCCGATCCTATGACACCGAAGAAGAAACCAAACGCTGCAACGCCCGTACCCTCCGGCGCAGGTGGGGTAAGAACGGCGCAGGTATTGAATCAAGCGAATCCGAAAGCCGCTTCTAATACCGAGAACGATGTGTCCGTGCGCCCGGTCGACCTTCAGTTGAAGGTCTGGGACTCGGCGGTGCAGCTTTTCTCTCGACGCCGATATGATGAGGCGGCTCAGCTTTTTCGGGAGGCTGCAAAGGGACCTGCTGTCCACGTAGCCGACAAGGCTCGCTCGTACGAACAAATTTGCGAGCGGCAGACCGCCAAAACTCGGGTGGAGTTCCGGACGGCGGAAGACCACTTTTGCTATGGCGTAGAGAGGCTAAACGCGGGCGATTTATCGCACGCGCGTACGCATCTTTCGCAGGCGCTTCGGCTGCAGCCCGAAGGCGACCACATTCTGTACACAATGGCCCTGTGCTGCGGTTTTTCAGGAGATGGAAACGGCGCGTGTGAGAACCTGAAGCGTGCGATCGATCTGGAGCCAAAAAACCGTGTCATGGCGATGCAGGACTCCGAATTCACCTCGCTGGCGCAGCAATTTCCCGCATTGCGGGCGCTGCTGCGGGCGGACGTTTCGGGCGAGTGCTGACGGAGTCTGTCCAATTTCACGGGAGCACCGACAGGAAGCTTGCAGCCGACAGGTATAACAGAACCCTTGCGGGTGGTCTCCATTGGCGGGGGTACTGGCCTTTCATCGCTGCTGGACGGACTGAAGAAGTATGTGCACCCTCAGGACGGGCACCCAGGTCTTGATATCACCGCGATCGTGGCGGTGTCTGACGATGGCGGCAGCTCAGGCCGGCTGCGGCGCGAATTCGACGTGCTGCCTCCCGGAGATATTCGAAACTGCATGGTGGCGCTTTCCGAAGATGGCGCGCTGCTCTCCCGCTTGTTTCAATACAGATTTGACGCCGGCCACGGACTGAAGGGGCACAGCTTCGGCAATCTTTTCCTGACCGCGATGACCACCGTTACCGGCGATTTCCCTGAGGCCGTGAAGAAGTCCTGCGAGGTTCTGAATATCGCCGGCCGTATTTTCCCGGCGACTGCAGCTAACGTCCGGCTCGAAGCCGTTCTGGACGGGGGCCGAGTAGTTTCCGGGGAAACACGCATCAGCCGGAGTAAGCGGAGGATCCGGGAAATCCGGCTCAAGCCCGCAAATGCGAAGCCCATTAAAGAGGCTTTAGAGGCGATCGAGCGTGCGGACCTGATTACCCTGGGTCCTGGGTCGCTGTTTACGAGCGTGATTCCCAATCTGCTGGTGAGAGGAATTCCTCAGGCGATCCGGAAGTCTCCCGCGCTGAAGGCGTACTTCGTCAATCTGATGTCCCAGCCGGGAGAGACGATTGATTTTCGGGCTTCAGACCACGTTACCGCGATTCGGGAACATGCCGGTGGACCGCTGGTTGAGTACGCGGTTGTAAGCACGACACGGATCTCTCCCACGCTGCGGCGCAGATATGCGGAACAGAACGCGTCACAGGTGGAGAACGACATTTCCGGGCTGAGAGAACTCGGGCTGAAAGTACTCGAGGCGGACCTGCTGCAAAAGGGTGCTCAGGTGAGACACAATCCCGCGGCGATCGGGGCTGTTGCGCTGGAATTGCTGCATATGGGGCGAAAACGGCGGCTGGGTTCGGCGACTTAGCTGTTGCGAAAATAGACCTGATGATTCAAGACGCAACCGTTGTAATTTTGGCAGGCGGCCAGGGCACCCGGATGAAAAGCCGCATGCCGAAGGTTCTGCACCGCGCCGGAGGCAAAGCTCTGGTGGAGCACGCTATCGATACGGCAAAGGGCGTGGCGCCCCCGGACAGAATTTTTGTAGTGGTCGGGTACCAGGCGGATGCCGTGCGGGCAGTGGCTGAAGCGGCGGGCGTTGGGTCGATTCATCAAAAAGAGCAACTGGGAACGGGGCATGCCGTTCTGTGCGGCGAAGACCAGCTCGCTGGTTTGGGCGGCCTGCTGATTGTTCTGAACGGCGATTGCCCGATGATTCAGCCAGAGACTGTGGCGGGGCTGGTTGACCTTTATCGGAAAACCGGTGCCGGGGCGGCCATGATCACCACGGATCTGGATGACGCAACGGGGTACGGCCGCATTATTCGTCAGGAAAACGGTGACGTTCAGGCGATTTTGGAACATAAGGCCGCCACGCCGGAACAGCTGCTTGTCCGCGAAATCAACGCCGGATTTTATTGCTTCGAGGCGGCGGCGTTCTGGAAACACGTGCATGAGCTTCGGACCGACAACCCGGCCGGCGAGTACTATCTGACCGATATGATCGCGATCTTACTCAAGGCTGGCCATCGCGTTACCGCTCTTAAGGTTGCGGATTCCAGTGAACTGCTGGGCATCAACAATCGCGTGGAACTGGCCGCGGTGGATAAGATCATGCGCGATCGCAAGGTTCGCCAGCTCATGCTCGATGGCGTAACCATCGAACGCCCGGAGACTGTGACTATCGATCAGGATGTCCGGATCGGGATGGATTCGGTGATCGGGCCGTTTTCGCAGATCACGGGGAATACGGTGATCGGCGAAAACTGCCGGGTGGGTGCGTCGACCATCATCGATAATTCAGTGCTGGGCGACCATGTCGAGATCTTTCCCTTTTCGATGATTTCCGCTTCTCAGGTTGAGGCCCGGGCGCATGTTGGCCCATTTGCACGCATGCGTATGGGCGCACATTTAGAAGAAGGCGCGCATATCGGCAACTTCGTGGAACTGAAGAAGACGCAACTGGGCGCCGGTTCCAAATCGATGCATTTTGCCTACCTTGGGGATTCGACGATCGGCTCGAAGGTGAATATCGGGGCCGGGACGATCACCTGCAATTACGACGGGCGCAACAAGCACCAGACGCATATCGGCGACGGCGTGTTTGTTGGGAGCAACTCCACACTGGTTGCGCCACTGGAGATTGGGAATGGCGCCTATATTGCGGCGGGGAGCGTGATCACACTTCCGGTGCCCGCTAAGACGCTCGCCATTGGGCGCGCGCGCCAAGTGATCAAAGAGGGCTGGACGCCAAAGCAGTAGCGCGCGTCAGAGCCGATTAATCAGGCTCGCCACATAACCTGCGCCGAAACCGTTGTCGATATTCACGACTGTCACGTTGCTGGAGCAGCTGTTCAGCATCCCGAGCAGGGCCGCGAGACCGTGGAAGCTGGCGCCGTAGCCGACGCTGGTGGGGACTGCGATCACCGGGACGGAAACCAGCCCGCCTACGGCGCTGGGCAAAGCGCCTTCCATACCGGCACAGACCACGATGACGCGCGCCTCGGCCAGCCTGGCGCGATTGCTGATGAGCCGGTGGATCCCCGCAACGCCGATGTCGTGAATCGAATCCACCTCGTTGCCCATGGCTTCCGCGGTAATCTGAGCCTCTTCGGCGACAGGAATATCGCTGGTGCCGGCGCACACAACGGCGATCTTGCCCTTGCCGCGGATCTCGCGGTTCCGCCAAAAGCGGATCGCGCCGGAGAGGGGGAAATACTCGGCATCCGGCAACTCTTCGATCACCCGCTGAGCCATGTCCGGATTGGTACGGGTAATGAGCACGTTATCCGAGCGTTCCAGTAGCTTGCCGGCGATCGCGATGACATGGTCCGTGGTCTTGCCGAGACCGAAGATCACTTCGGGCATGCCGTGCCGGAGGGCGCGGTGGTGGTCCACCTTGGCGAAGCCGAGGTCTTCAAAAGGCAGATGGCGCACGCGTTCCAGCGCCGAATCCACGTCGGTCGCGCCATTCCTTACGTCTTCGAGCAGAGCCCGGAGCTGATCTTCCGTCATTCCTTGCCCACCTTACCAGAACGGCGTCAGGCGTTTGAAAATAGGCAGGTTCGGGCGCACGTCACTGCGCATCCGATAAAATAGAAACTCCCGCCCGGCATGTTTATTAAACGCCTTCGCCTGACGCTCGAGATGATCCGTTTTGAACACTCCGTGTTCGCGCTTCCGTTCGCCCTGACCGGGGCGCTGCTGGCATTTCGGGAAAGCGGCGGCTTCCTCGCGCGCGGGTGGTGGACTCTGCTTTGGATTGTGCTGGCGATGGTAGGGGCGCGCTCCGCAGCTATGGCGTTTAACCGCCTGGTGGATGCGGAGATTGATGCGCGGAACCCGCGTACGAAAAGCCGGCATATTCCGGCGGGTCTGTTATCCCGGGGTTTCTGCCGGGGCTTTACGCTCGCGTCCTGCGCGCTGTTTTTTGCGGCTGCCTGGGAATTGAATACGCTTTGCTTTCGCCTTGCCCCTTTAGCTCTTGCCGTGGTGCTTTCGTATTCCTATACGAAGCGGTTTACGCATCTTTCGCACGTCGTTTTGGGTTTCGCGCTGGGCATCGCTCCGGCCGCAGCGTGGATTGCGGTGCGGGGGTCGCTGGATCCAAGAATCCTGTGGCTCACGGCGGCTGTGATGTTTTGGACGGCCGGCTTTGATGTGATTTATTCCTGCCAGGATTACGAGTTCGACTGCGAATCGGAACTGTTCAGTATTCCCCGCGTGTTCGGCATTTCGAGAGCGCTTCTGATCGCGCGCGGGCTGCATTTCCTGATGATCTTTTCTCTGCTGATGCTGGTTTATCAACTGCATCTTGGCGCGCTCGCGCTGTGCGGGGTTGGCGCCGTCGCAGCGCTCCTTATTTACGAACACGGCCTTGTGAAAGCGGACGATCTGTCGCGCGTCAACGCCGCGTTTTTCACCATGAATGGTTGGGTCAGCGTGCTATTCTTCGTTTTTTGGGCCGCCGACATCTTCCTGCATCCACAACATTTCTAACGGAAGCGGATTAAAAGCATGAACGTTTACTTTGAAGACCGGCGGTTGTTGCCCATCCGGGAGAAGGTGGAGGCGGGCGAGAGGCTGTCTTACGAAGATGGTGTCACTCTGTACCGCTCCCATGACATTCTTGCGCTGGGGTATCTTGCGAATATCCCACGCGAGCGGTTGCATGGCGATGTTACTTACTTCAACGTCAACCGGCATATTAATCCGACGGACGTATGCGTGGCCAGTTGCCGCCTGTGTGCGTTTGGGAAGCAGCGGCGTGACCCGAACTCTTACACGATGACGCTGGAGCAGGTTTGGGAAACCGCGGGTAAGGGCTGGAGCGAGCAGATTACGGAGTTTCACATTGTGGGTGGTCTGCATCCCGAACTGAATCTGGACTGGTTTTGCCAGATGCTGCGGGGTTTGAAAGAGCGCTATCCGATGATCCACCTGAAGGCGTTCACGATGGTGGAGATCGGATATTTTGCCCGGCGCGAGAAGATGAGTGTCCGGGATGTGCTGGTGCAGTTGAGGGATGCGGGGATGGATTCCCTGCCCGGCGGTGGCGCGGAGGTTTTCTCCGAACGCGTGCGCCGGATTATTTGCGACCACAAGCTGACCGGGGACGAGTGGCTGGCCACGGCTCGGACTGCCCATGAATTGGGGCTGCATTCCAACTGCACGATGCTTTACGGGCATATCGAAAACGAAGAGGATCGGGTAGATCATCTGGTGAAGCTGCGTGCGCTGCAGGATGAGACGCACGGGTTTGTGACGTTTATCCCGCTGGCATTTCATCCGGATAACACGGCGCTTTCGCATATTTCTTCGACTACGGGTTTTGATGATTTGAAGAATATTGCAGTGGCCCGGTTGATGCTGGATAATATTCCACATATCAAGGCCTACTGGGTGATGATGACGCCGCGCATCGCACAGACTGCGTTGCGATTCGGGGCGAATGATATTGACGGGACGGTGGTGGAGGAGAAGATCTACCACGATGCGGGTTCGACCGTTACGCAGTCGTTGCGCCGGGGAGAGTTGCTGCGGTTGATCAGGCTTGCAGGGCGGACTCCGGTGGAACGGGATACTTTGTACCGGCCGGTGCACCGGACGGAAACAGCTTTCACCGTTTTGGTTTAGTGCGATGTTGACTCGGGTCTTCATCGACAACTTTCGGTGTTTTGTTAATTTTGAATTCCTACCTGAAAGCCATCAGCTGATTTTAGGTGGCAATGGCTCGGGTAAGTCTTCGTTGATGGAAGCTCTCCGGCTGCTTCAGCGTTTCGCGGTGGAAGGGGATAAAGCCGCCGGGGAAGCGCTCATTGGCCAGCGAACCCGCTGGAGTACCCAACTAAAGCAGACCTTTCAAATCCATGCGCGACTGGATGGAGACGAGTTCATTTACGTTCTCACTCTTGAGCCCACAGATACAAAAGGTGTTCGAGTGGTCGCCGAGGCGGTCCATCTCGGTGTTAAACCTCTTCTTGAATTCTTTCTGGGCGAGACGACCGTTTACGATCATCATCATGAGCCGAGGGTCACGTACATTTTCGATTGGCACCGCTCGGCGCTTGCCACGATTACGCCGCAAACCGGTAACGCGAAGCTGACGCGCTTTCAGACCTGGTTCTCCGAACTGTTTGGCTTTCGAATCAATCCGTTCGCCATGATGGCCCGCGCGGAAAGTCAAAGTTCGATTCCGCATCAGGACCTCACAAACATCGCGGAATGGTACCGGCACCTGCTGAAGACGGATCCCGCAGCAAATGCAGCGTTCGTGGCAAGCCTCCGCGCTTCGTTGGAGGGCTTCGACTCTCTCGAGCTAGTGGCAGCCGGCGAGAATGTGCAAGTACTATCTGCCGAGTTCGAGGGCGAAGGCGAAGATCGCCCAAGATACACCTTCAGCGAGTTGTCCGAAGGTCAGCGGTGTCTGATCAGCCTCTACATGATCCTGCATTTTGTTCTGGCAAAGGGTAGAACTGTGTTGATTGACGAGCCAGAAAACTTCATCTCTCTGCGCGAGATTCAGCCCTGGCTGGCGGCTGCTTCCGATGCGATTGAAGACAGCGGAGGCCAGCTTCTGCTGGTATCTCATCACCCGGAACTCATAGATCAATGGGCACCTGACTTTGGAGTTCGGTTTGTTCGCGAAAATGGCGGGCCCGCCCGCATCAAGCGTTTTCAGGGCGACCCTACCAGCGATCTTTCACCTGCAGAGTTAATTGCTCGCGGCTGGGAGAATGGTTAGTCCTTCGCTGGTTGTCGTTCTCGCTGAAGATCGCCGCCAACAAGAATTTGTTCGTCGTTTTCTAACACGCCTTTATTCACCGCGTCAGATTCGACTCGCACCGCTGCCCTCAGGAGGCTCCGGCGAACAATGGGTCCGGAAGCACTATTCGATCGAGGTGAAGGCATTCCGAACAAGGGCAGCCAAAGCAAAAACAGCTCTTATTGTCGCTATTGACGCCGACACCGGAACTGTTGATACGAGGCAACGCCAACTCGCTGCCATCCTGGACGGGGCTGAAGTTCAACGCCGATCCGCCACCGAGCCAGTTGTGCATTTGATCCCGAAACGTAACGTCGAGACGTGGATCTTGTGTCTCACCGACACTGCGGTGGACGAAGAGACCGACTACAAGACTCACGATCCTGGAATCGACCAGCGGATCAAACCCGCGGCGCTCAAACTATTCGAGTGGAGTCGACCAAATGCCACGCCGGATCCCGCCTGTGTCCCATCCCTGCACGGCGCTATCGCAGAACTGAAGCGATTAGGTTAGTCAGTCATCCAGTGGCAGACCGAGCAACTCCAGTCCGTGCCGCCGCGCGATCGGTATCACCTGCGACATGGTGGGTTCTTCCTGTCCGCTGGCGCAATTCGCGATTTCGGTGAAGAAGTTGTCCAGTCCCGCCGGCTGCACTGTCACGAGCATTCGTCCCGCACTGTTTCCAATATTCCGGAACGCATGGGCGGTGCCGCGCGGTACGAAAACCGAAGATCCAGGTGCGGCCGGAATCCGCTTTCCGTCTACCTCGAAAACGAAGTCGCCGTCGAGGACGTAGAAAGATTCCTCCTCCCGGTTATGCCGGTGCAGGGGTGGTCCGGAATGCGGCTCTGTCACGGTTTCCATGATCGCGTAATTGCCATTGGTGTCGGCGCCGGACAGCTTGATCCAGATCTGGACCCCGGGAATCTGCAGCGCCCCGGCTCCGCGTGTTTCTCCCGGCTTTAGAATCAGGGGTTCGGAAAGTACAGCTTCACTGGTTGGCATATACCGACTAACGCGAATTCCCGGCGCAAACCGGCTCATGTATTTCAAACAGCTGCGGATGCCGCTCCGAACACACGGAAGTTCCGCGCCAGCAACCCGAGTCCGCCGAACCAATCCCGCTCGATTTCGAAAGTCATGTCCAGGTCACCAGCACCCTGCAGTTCGGCGGCACGCTCGCCCATCCCGAACCCCTTCAACACTACTGTCCGGCCACCCTGTTTTACAGAGATTTTGAGGTGCTTCTCTTTCCAGAGTTGAGGCGGTCCGGCCAGGCGTGCTGATCGCAGAGCGAAGATTGGGCGGGCGTTGTCCATCCCGAAGGGGGCAAGCTGTTCGAGCGCACTCCACAAATCCTCATTTACGTCCGGCAGAGCTAAAACGGCATCTACCTTGATCACAGGCCGCATCTCTTCCGGAGTCAGGCGCGCGGCCGCATAGGCGCACAGACGTGCCCGGAACGAATCCACAGCCTCCGCTGGCAACGTCAACCCCGCCGCATGCGCGTGGCCGCCGAACTTCGTGAAAATCTCCCGCATACTCTCCAGAGCGTCCAACAGGTGAAAAGCTTCGATACTCCGACCAGAGCCCTGCGCCACGCCGTTCTCCATTCCCATTACCACTGCGGGCCGGTGGAAGCGCTGCATCACGCGGCTCGCAACGATGCCCACCACACCGCGATGCCACCCTTCACCGCAGAACACCAGCGCCGCATCCGCATCCGTGACGGGCGTTCGCACACAGCTTTCGAAGATCTCGTGGACAATCGCCCGTTCGGCCGTCTGCCGCTCCTGATTCAGGGCGAACAAGTCCCGTGCGATGCTTTCGGCTTCCGCTATGTCGGTCGTCAGGAACATTTTTACGGCTTGCCCGGCGCTGTCCATCCTGCCCGAGGCGTTGATCGCCGGAGCGATGCGGAAACCCACTTCCGTGGCATTCGGAATCTTGTCTTTGAAGCCAGCCACGTCGAGCAGCGCACGGAGACCTGGATTCCGCACATCGCCAAGCCCACGCAACCCGTGTTTCACGACGACGCGGTTCTCGCCGGTAAGCGGCACCATGTCAGCTACGGTGGCGATAGCTACAAGTTTCAGAAAGGATTCCAGTACCTTGTAGAGCTTCGCCTGGGGCCATCCGGCGCGGGTGAGCACCGCGTGCGCAAGTTTCAGGGTCACGCCCGCCCCACACAGGTTGGGATTCGGATAACTGCAATCTGTACGGCTTGGATTGATGATTGCGAAGGCGGGCGGCAGTTCGGTTTCCGGCAAATGGTGATCCGTTACGATCACGTCTATGCCTAACTCGCCCGCGCGACGAATGGCTGCACCGGCGCGTATTCCATTGTCTACACTGACAATCAACCGGACGCCGCGAGCGGCAGCTTCATCGATTGCTGCGGGCTGCATCCCGTAGCCGTCCTGCAGACGATGCGGGATGTGCCAGCCCGCATCGGTACCGATCATCTCCAGCGCCTTCTTCAGAACAACAGTGGACGTGACGCCATCCACGTCGTAGTCGCCGTGAATCTCGATACCTTCACGCGCGCTGACAGCGCTGAAGATGCGGTCCACCGCGCGATCCATATCCTTCAGCAGGAACGGATCGTGCAGGTCT
>JAUZEU010000773.1 GCA_030838885.1 Bryobacterales bacterium
TGTACCTTTTTCGGAGCCAGCCGTGAGCGGTTTCTGCCTCGCATTCGTGTGCGGGCGGAGTCGCAGGCGGGCGGCCTGACACGCCTGTTTTCGGCGGCTGCGGCGCCCCGCTTCGGTATCAAGCCGCGGGGCAAGGCGTTCGAAGCAGCCGCGGCAGGCAGGTCGAATCTGATCGACAGATACATCTTCGCCGACCTGCAAACCAACAACATAATGCCTGCGGACAGGACGACTGACTACGAGTTCATGCGTCGCGTCACGCTCGATCTGACAGGCCGGATTCCCACTCCGGACCGGGTCATTCAATTTGTTCAGGATCCGAATGAGAACAAGCGGGTGCTGCTGATCGATGCGCTTCTGGCAACGCCGGAGTGGACAGATAAGTGGACGATGTTCTTCGGCGACCTTTATAAGAACACGGCCAACGCTGTCCAGGTCCGGATTCAGCCTGAGGGCCGTAATGCATTCTATAAATATCTTCACGATTCCCTGGCAGTGAATAAGCCGTACAACACGATGGCGTCCGAGATGATTGCAGCCAACGGCAAAAACAGCTTTGACCAGACGAACGGGCAGATCAATTACCACGTGCTGGGAGTTGTTGGCGGTGGACCGACGCAGGATATTTTCGACAGCCAGGCGGCGAACGTAGCCAGCCAGTTTTTGGGTCTCGCGCATGTAAATTGCCTGCTCTGCCACAATGGTCGCGGCCATCTGGAAACATTGACGCTTTGGGGCTCTCAGAAGACGCGGGTGCAGGCCTGGGGCCTGGCCGCTTTCATGGCGCATACCAAGACTACGTCGGTCGCCACTCCGGCGGATCCGAATAATCCAAATGCCCGTTATAACTACTTTTCGCTTGATAAATACACCACGGATTACAACCTCAACACTACGAGCGGCAATCGCCCCGCGCGCCAGCCGATCGGTCCAACCAAGGCGATTACCCCGACTTACATGTTCGGTGGCCAGACACCTGGCAGCGGCGAAGATTATCGGGTCGCTCTTGCGAGGTATGTAACCGGCGACTTTCAGTTTGCGCGAGCCACGGTCAACTATATATGGGCTGCGCTGTTCGGGCGTGGCGTCGTGGATCCCCCGGATCAGTTCGACCCGGCGCGTCTGGATCCGGATAATCCGCCCCCGGCTCCCTGGACCTTGCAACCATCCAACGCGCGCCTGCTGAATGCGCTGGCGCAATCGTTAATTGACTCCGGTTACAACATCAAGGCGCTGCAGCGGACCATGCTTGCGTCGGATACCTATCAATTAGCCTCAGAGTACAGCGGAACCTGGGATCCGGCCTGGGAGCAGTATTTTGCCCGGCACTTTGTGCGGCGGCTGATGAGCGAGGAAGTACACGATTCCATCGTGACTGCGATCGGCACTCTGCCCGGTTACACGGTGAACGGCTTTACCAATGCGTCGACTGTATACGGGGTCGATTCGCCGGGCTTCGGCAAGATCAGTTACGCGATGCAGGCGCCGGATGTGGTGAATATGCCCGATAACGGCGGGGCAGTGAGCCAGTTTCTGGATGCCTTTCTGCGCGGCAACCGCGATGACCAGCCCCGCAAGACGGAAGGCTCCATTTTGCAGGCGCTTGGTCTGATGAACGACGCCTTCGTGCAGAACCGAATTCATGCGACAGGCACAGGGCCTGCCGCCACATTCCTCGCGAAACAACTGCTGAACTATTCGGACGAGGCGATGGTGAACAATCTTTTCCTACACGTTCTGTCCCGGCCGCCTGCCGCAAGTGAGAAGGCTCTGGCTTTGGCGCAGCTTGCAAAGGGCGGTGCGGCCAGCCGCAAGACTAACGCAGAAGATCTTCTGTGGACGCTGTTCAACAAAGTAGATTTCGTCTTCAATTACTGACCGGGGCTGCCATGAACGAACAAGAAAAATTCGAAAAACTGCTTCGTAAATATCCGCACCCGGTGAAGACGTTTTCAGAGAAGCCGCACCTAACGCGCCGCAGCTTTCTGAATCTGGCAGGAGCGGGTGTGACTGCCTCCTGGCTGGGGTCCGGCCTGCCCGCCACGACCGTCGTGAAATCGACGCCGGTTACTACCCTGGACACAGCGAGGAATGTCATCTTCATCCTGCTGGCTGGTGCGCCGAGCCACACGGATACCTTCGACCTTAAAGTCGTCAACGGAACAACGCCTGCCACGTTTGATCCGACACTGATTAACGGCCTGATGTTTCCCACGGGGCTGATGCCAAAACTCGCGGCGCTGATGAGCGATATCGCTATTGTGCGGTCGATGAGGGCGCCAGCCCTGGTGCACTCTCTTTCGCAGACATGGACACAGATCGGACGGAATCCGGCGGGTGTTCTGGGCAACGTGTCTCCGAATATCGGGAGTGTTGTTGCGATTGAGAAAGCGGCCGAGCGGTTGCCCAGCCAGATATTCCCGACTTTCCTTGCGCTGAATTCGGGCGGAGCCGTGGGACCAGGTTACCTGCCCTCGTCGTACGCTCCTTTCAAGATCAACCCGGCCACGGGAGGTCTCAGGAACACGTCGAACGCGGACGGCGAGGCGCGATTCAATCAGCGCTGGGACTTGCTCCATCATCTGGACGACCCGCTGCGGGTGGATGCTCCGGACGGCTCCGCAATGAACGATTACGATGGGTTCTACAGTGCAGCCAGGGGGATGATGTACAACCCCCTGGTGACCAAAGCTTTCAGCTTTACCGCTGCCGACTCGGCAATGTACGGCAGTACAGGTTTCGGCAATGCCTGCCTGATCGCGAAACAGACCCTGGCTGCGAATCAGGGTACCCGCTATATCGAGATCACGCTCGGTGGTTGGGATATGCACACCAATATTTACGCGGCTAACCAGTTGCCCGCCATGACGAGAACTCTCGACAACGGACTGAGCCAGTTAATCACGCAGTTGAAGGATCAGGGCCTGCTGGACGAGACGATGATCGTGATGGCTGGCGAGTTCGGGCGCACGGTAGGCAAGATCACCTCCGGACTGGGTCGCGATCACTATCCGCAGCAATTCGCGGTCTTCGCCGGCGGGGGCGTAAAGGGCGGAAGAGCGATCGGTTCGACGGATGCGACGGGCGCCTCTACGGTGGATTCCGGATGGTCGCGCAATCGCGATATCAAGCCGGAAGACATCGAAGCGACTATCTACTCGGCAATGGGAATCAACTGGACCAATGTCCGGTATGACGACCCGCTTGGCCGTGGTTTCTACTATGTGCCGAGTTCAGATCTGGATCTCTACGGGCCTGTCCAGGAGCTTTTCCAGGTTTAGGTGAGGGCCACTTTTTTCGTCTCCGGGAGGGTGAAAATCAGCGCCGCCCCCAACAGGAAGAACGCCGAGTTCAGGGCCAGCGAGGCGCCAATTCCATAGCGATCCGCGAAGAAGCCAACCACCCAGGGCGCCATGGAACTTAAGCCGCGCCCGATGTTGTAGACGAAACCCTGCCCCGCGCCACGAAGCTGTGTAGGGTACAGTTCTGCCAGCATTGCGCCGAACAGGCTGAAGAAGCCCGTCCCAAGAAAGCCGATCACGGGGCCCAACAGCAACAGCGCGCGTTCGTCGTGGGAAGCCCCGTATATCGGGGTTGCGATTGCCGCGCCCAGCACATACAGCACGAATGCGGGTCGCCGCCCGATCTTGTCAGCCAGCCATCCGAACGCCACATAACCGGCGAACGCGCCTATTTGCATGGGAACAACGAAGGCGCTGGTGCGCACAATGCTGAGACCCGCGCCGCCACGTTCGCGTGAGGCGGAGAGAAAGCCCGGGATCCAGGTGAACAGTCCCCAATAGGCAAACAGCACGGCGGTGGCGAGCGCGGAAGCAAGAACCGTCCGGCGCAATAACTCCCCGCGAAAGATTCCCGCAGGGCTTACTTTGGGGCGCAATTTACTCTGCTTCCAGATCTCCGGTTCCTCGATCTTGTTGCGCAATACCAGCGCAAGCGCGGCCGGCAGAAGCCCGGTCAGGAATAACGCCTTCCAGCCCCAGCGCGGGAGCACCACGGCGGTGACTCCGGCGGCCAGAAGATAGCCCAGCGCCCAGCCGGACTGCATAATTCCCACCGCTTTCGCGCGATGTTCGGCAGGCCATGTCTCTGCCACAAGTACAGCCCCGGCGGACCACTCAGCCCCCAACCCGATGCCGATGAGGGCGCGCCAGAACAGCAGAGACGAGAGGTTCCAGCTCAGGGCGGTGCCGGCCGAGGCCACGCTATAAATCACGATCGACCAGATGAGGGACTTTGCGCGCCCGATGCGGTCGGAGAGAATGCCAAAGCCGATTCCGCCGACCGCTGAGAAGGCCAGAGTGAACGAACTGACCAGCCCGGCCTGAGTGGCGCTCAGGT
>JAUZEU010000792.1 GCA_030838885.1 Bryobacterales bacterium
CTCCTTCTCCGTGCCGAACTCGATGACGCCCTTCCCAACCGACTTCAGCTTCTTGCCCTCAAACTCGTTCAGGTGCTGCAACATCAGTTCGTCCACGGCATCCACCATGAAAAGAACCTCGTAATCCTTGGCCCGCACCGCCTCCAGATGAGGAGAGTTTTCCACCACCGAGCGATTTTCGCCCGTTAGGTAGTAAATCTGCTCCTGCTCCGGCTTCATGCGCGACACGTAGTCTTTCAGAGACGTCAGCTTCTCCGGATCGTGCGAAGACTGGAACAGGAGCAGCGGAACGATCCGGTCGCGGTTATCAAAATCGGAGGCGACGCCTTCCTTCACCGCCCGGCCGAATTCCTTCCAGAACTCCAGATATTTGTCGTTCTCTTTCTCGAACATGTCCTTGAACGTGTCGAGAACCTTGTGCGTCAGGCGCTTGCGAATCTGGGTAAACTGGCGGTCCTGCTGCAACCGCTGGCGCGAAATGTTCAGCGGAAGATCGGAAGCGTCCACCATTCCGCGCATAAACCGGAGATAGCCTGGCAGCAGATCTTCGCACTTCTCCATGATCATGACGCGCTTCGCGAACAGGCGCAGCCCGGTCTCCGCGCCAGCGTAGAAGAGATCCCACGGAGCCTTCGCCGGAATGTAGAGCAGCGCTTCGTACTCGAAGGTGCCTTCCGCGCGGAAATGAATGGTCTTGAGAGGATCCACCCAATCATGTGAAATGTGCTTGTAAAACTCGTTGTATTCTTCCGGCTTGATCTCGGAAGACGACCGTTTCCAGATGGGCTTCATCGAGTTGACGGTCGTGTCCTCCACCACCGCCTTCTTTTCCGCGCCGTCTTCCCCGCCCTCCTCACGTTCCTTCCTGACGATGATCGGGTAGCTGATGAAATCCGAGTGCTTGCGGATGATGCTGGAGAGGCGCCAGTCGTCTGTATAGTCTTCCAGACCGTTCTCGGTGTCAGGCGCTTTCAGATGGAGCGTAATCGAAGTACCACGCTCCGGCTTTTCAGCCTCCCCAACCGTGTAAGTGCCCAGCCCTTCCGATTCCCAAACGGTAGACGCGGACGTCCCCGCGCGCCGGGTAACCAGGCGAACCTTGTCGGCCACCATGAACGCCGAATAGAAACCCACGCCGAACTGGCCGATCAGTTCCGCCACATCCGCCGCGGATCCGGTCTCTTTAATGCGGCTCCGCATTTCTCCGGTACCGGAGCGGGCGATCGTACCAATATGCGAGATCACTTCATCCCGCGTCATCCCTATCCCGGTATCGGTAATCGTAAGCGTGCGCGCGGCCTTATCCGTGTCGATGCGGATCTCGAACTTATCGCTGCCCTGAAGCAGGTCCTGACTGGTCAGCGACTCAAAGCGCAGGCGGTCCAGTGCGTCCGATGCGTTTGAGATCAGTTCACGCAGAAAGATGTCCTTGTCCGTATAAAGGGAATGGATCATCAGATGGAGCAATTCTTTAGTTTCGGCTTGAAATGTAAGTGTTTCGTTGGCGGCTGCCATATTCGTTTCCCTGGTGGTTGTGGGCTCCATCCATGTGGACCCCAATTTCCGATTGTATAAGCAGCTAACGCCAGAGTCCCGAAAGCGGACTATTCGGCAGCGGAATCGTCGGCTGCAGGCAGGGTGAATGAAAAGACGGAGCCTTTGCCAGGTTCGGAATCCACCCAGATGCGCCCCCCGTAACGTTCCACTATCTTCTGGCAAATCGCCAGCCCGATACCGGTCCCAGGATACTGGTCGGCCGTATGCAGGCGTTTGAAAAGCCCGAAGATCTGATTCCAATATTCAGGGGCAATACCAATGGCATTGTCCTCTACGGTAATCATCCAGTATTCTCCCCTCCGCGCCGCCCGCACGTCAATTACGGGAGCCTGTTTGCTCCGGTACTTCAAAGCGTTGCCGATGAGGTTCTCGAACACCTGCGAGAGATGCAGTTCCTGTACTCTCACCAAAGGCAGCGGCGCCGAACGAATTACGGCTTCCGTCTCCTGGATGATTGCATCCAGACTCAACATTGCAGAAGAAAGAGCTGCGGAAACCGACGCCGGGGTGGTGACTTCGCCGGAGATTTCAGCGGAATGCGTGAAGCTGAGGATGTCCTCAACAAGTTCCTCCATCCGATTCGCGCCCTGCGAGATATACCGGATGCACTGCCGCGCCTCCTCATCCAGGAGGTTCTCGCAGTTCCGCGCGAGCATCTGGCTGAAGATGGAAACCATGCGGAGCGGTTCGCGTAAGTCGTGCGAGGCGGAGTACGTGAACTGATTCAGATCGGAGTTGGCGCGCTGCAGTTCCGTATTCGCGCTTTGAAGCGCGGCTTCCGCGTGCCTGGACGCGGTGTAGAGATGCGCGTTTGTCACAGCGGTGGCTGCGCGTGAAGCGAGTTCCTCAGCCAGAGCCAGATCGATTTTGCTAAAGCGCCGGAAGGCTCCCGCAGCGACGAAGGTGAGTGCCCCCAAGGCTCGTCCGTTGGCCATAAGGGGCACGACGATTACCGAGGTGAGGCCCAGGTCCTTGAGGAACCGGAGTTGCTCGGCATCCTGAATACGCTGTTGCAGCATCGCCTCGGAGATCTCTTCCACCAGAAAAGACTTCCCGGTGCGAAGAGCCTGCCGGACCGCACTCCTTTCGTCGGGCGGGTACCGGCGGTCGTACTCGTGGGCAAGGGCGATCTTTTCCGGATCCACGTGCTTGACGGCGAGGCGGCGCAGACCTCCCGAAGGGTCCAGCATGTCCACCGCGGCCCAATCGGCAATATCCGGCACTGCCATTTCCGCTACTGCGGCCAACGTCGCCTCGTAGTCCAGGGACGAAGAGAGGACCTTGCCTGCCTCGGAAAGGAACTCCGCCCTGTGTTCGGCGGACTCCGCCAGTTTTCTGAGCACGGTCTGCCGCTGATACAATTCAGAGGCGCCGAGAGCCGCAGCGGCGAGGTTCGAGAGTCCGCCAGCGACGCGGGTTTCCAGTTCGGTGAAATGGTGTGGCGAGCGGTAGTAGAAAACGATAGTGCCTCCCATTTGCCCGTCGATTCGCAGGGGAACCGTAAGCATGGACCGGATCCCCTCTGCACGGTAGAGTTCAAGACGGTGGCGAACCAAAGGAGCCTGCTCCACATCCTCAATCGGAAATGGGTGGTCCGGAACCGCTCTTGTGCCTCCCACCTGTTGCGTGAGCGTATGGGTATAGGCGTCGGACAGCCCTTCCGACGCCAGGATACCCCACTGAATCCGATCCGGGCCCTCACGCCAGACTGCGTAGGCATCGGCCTGCACGAAGCGGCGGGAAAGATCCAGGATGGTCTTCAGAACCTGACTGGATTCCGGGGAAGCGATCAAAGCACTGGACGCCTCCACCAAAAGCAGCAAGCGCTCCTCGATCTGACGCTGGACTTCCAGCGCCTCCTCCGACTGACGGCGGAGTTCCTGTTCGCGGGCCAGACGCTGGACCCGTTCTTCCTCCCCGCGCTTCCGATCATCGATGTCGACGGCGGTGCCCAGCCAGCGCTCGGAGCCATCTTCCATGCGGACGAGCCGGGCACGGGCGAAATGCCATCGATAGCTCCCGTCCGAAGCGCGATGCAGGCGGTATTCGGCCTCATATTCGCCGTTGCCCGCGCGGCTGGCCAGAACGGGATCAACGGCACGCGCGAAGTCATCCGGATGAATAACGCCCGCCCAGCCGTCTTTCTGTGTTTCTTCAAGTGACAACCCCGTATAGCTGCACCAGTGTCCGTTAATATAGATCACCTGGTTTTCGGTGGTCGCTATCCAGACAATCTGCGGTATCCCTTCTGCAAGGAAGCGGTATCGCGCTTCGCTTTCGCGCAGAGCCTGCTCCGCCCGCTTGCGTTCTGTAATGTCCAGAAAGACACCCAGGCTGCCGCTCACATTATGGTGTTCATCAAACAGCGGGCGAGCGAAGCAAAGCTCCGTAAGGAACGAACCGTCAGAACGTTGAATCTGCAGTTCCAGTTCATCAATGGCGCGGACCTCACGTGCGGCCACCTGCATTGGTAACTGATCGGCGGGCAGTTCTATACCAGCGCTTGATAAACGAAAAGGCAGTAAAGCATTGGGCGTCTTCGAAGCATTCCGGTCGCCATCGTAGTTCAGCAGAGAGGCGAAGGCGGGGTTGACGCGAATGTCCCGGCATTCGGGATCGCTCGCCACCCCGATGCCCACGGGAAGAACTTCGATCAGCGTCTCGAACTGCTTCACCTGGCGCGCGAGATCGCTGGTGAGTTGCCGTATCTTATCGTCCGTCTGCCCTACGGCGCTCACATCCCGTATTACTACGACACAGCCGTCCGGAGCGGGCCAAACGTCCACCTCCGCCCAAAGGTCACAGGGCTCGTAGTACCCTGCGCATTGCCCGTGGACCCGGTGCCGCATTGCTGTTTGACAGCATTCAAAGAAGGGACTGGCGAGCAGGTTTGGAAACACCTCCCAGATCACCCGGCCCAGTAACTGTTCCTTGGGGATCCGGCACAGCATCTCTGTGTGCTCGTTTACGAAGGTATATCGCCACTCGCCGTCGAACGCAGCGATGGCCTGGCGGATGCTGTTGAGCACATCCGGGCGCGACAAATCGGTGCCGGCGGGAGATGCCACAACTTTATCTTCCGGCGAGCACTGAAACGAAAATACATGGTTGTAACGCAGGTCTGACGCTCAACATGATAGTGTGGCTTCCTGCCTGCACGCCAGGTTCCGAAAAAGAGGCAGCAGGGCAGTCCCATAAGTACCTATTCCCGCAACTTCTTAGAGATTGCCGTTGAACCATGCGATGGTGCGTTCGAGAATGTCTCTGGTGTGCTCCGGTTTTCGCACTGCATGGCCCTCCCCGGGATAGACGACCAGTTGTGTCTTCACCCCGAGTGTCTTGAGGGCGTGCCAAAATTCGTAGGACTGCGGCGCCGGGCATTCTGCATCCCCATCACCCACCAGAACCAGGGTGGGGGTCTTCACATCCTTTATGTACGTAATCGGCGAACTCTTTGCGTACACCGCCGGGTCATCATAAACGGACGCGCCAAAATACGGAATCATCCACTGGTCGATCAGGTTTTCGCCGTAATAGCTCTGCCAGTTCGCGATCCCGGCGCCTGCCACTGCCGCCCGGAAACGCTTTGACTGGGTCACGGTCCACATGGTCATGTAACCGCCGTAGCTCCAGCCCGCAATACCGAGGCGATTCGGATCGATGGGCAGCGTCCGGATGGCTTCATCCACGCCCGACATAATGTCACGCAGATCGCCGTGACCGAAGTCTTTGACGTTGCCGCCCGTGAAGCTCTCTCCGGCCCCATAACTGCCACGCGGGTTCGGGAACAAAACGAAATAGCCCTGACTCGAAAGCGTGGACATGTCGAAGTGGCCGAGCGGCCAGGCAGGCTTCTTCGCGGATGCCGGTCCGCCGTGCACCGAAACAACCAGCGGGTATTTCTTTGTTTTTTCGTAGTTGACGGGGTACAGAAGCCATCCCTGGACTTCGGTATTGTCGCTGCGCCAGTGTATTTCTCCGTCTTGCCCCAGAGAGGCTTGAGCGGATCATTGGCGTGAGTGCGCTGCGTCCACTCGCCCCGCGGACCAGCCCACACTTCTGGCGCAAGCGACCAGGAGTTACGAATCGAGGCGATGGTCTTGCCGTTGCTGGATACCGACACGGCTTCGTTCGCCCCGGCTTTCAGGGACTCATCGCTTTTCCAGAGCGTTTCGGAGATCCTGTCAGTCGGATTCAGGGTGGCGAGGGCCGTGCCGCCGTCGATAGTTTCAGCGAAAAGAATTCGTCCGTTTGCTTGCCAGGTGAACCATGCGGGAGAACTTTTGCGGGCAGGCGTCAAGTCCTGTGCGGCACCTCCTGCAGCAGGCACGGCATAGATATCGCCGCCCGTGGAACCCTCATCACTCATGATCCCGCCGATGTACCCGATCTGTTTGCCATCGGGCGACCAGCGCGGGTTCGCGATCTGCAGTGCGGGTTTGTGGACGAAGCGGTTCTCTCCAGTGGACAGCGTCACTGTGTAAAGCCGGGCGATCCACCAGTTGTTATCACCATTACCCTGGGCTGCCGTGTAGGCGAGACGGTTGCTGTCCGGCGCCCAATCATATTCATAGACATACGTATCGGCAGGGGTCACGGCCTTCGCGACTCCTGTCCGGGGATCAACAATATTGATCCGCTGTTCGAAAATCCGTTCTTCCACCAGACCCGAGTCCTTTGTGGAGGGTTCCAGAGGCCGGGCTGCGCGCGGCGCGTTTTCAGTGAACAGAATCGCCAGGCGCGAACCATCGGGCGACCAGCGGGGACTGGCGAGAAAGCCGGTAAGCCTGGTGATTCTGCGCGCCGGGACCGGACCGGTGACGGACTGGATATAAAGCTGAAGCTGCCCGGATTTCCCCGCGTCCGACAGGAACGCAAGCTGACGGCTGTCGGGAGAAAAAGCGAGGCTGTGTTCCGCGTGGGCGATCCTGGACGCCGTCAGCTTACGCGGAATTGCGCCGGCTTTGGAGAGGTTCAGCAGCCAGATTTCAGAATTGCGGGATTCCGTCGTGTCGGCATTGCGCAGATTGACGGTCCAGCCGAGCCACTGGCCATCCGGCGAGACGACCGATTCCTTGTACTGGGTGGTACCCGCGATGGTGGCTCTGAGCTGAGGTACGGTCTGGGCTCCGGCGCAGGTGGCCAGCGCGAACAGTATGAAGATACAGCGCGCTGAAAAAGCGAAGCCATTGTCGCGGCGGGCGCAGCTCGGCGGCGGTTTCAGGAGAGTTTCGTTTTTAGCAGATGTAATCATGCGATTTGAAAATCCGAACCCATTTGCAGCGATAATTTGGATTTGAAAATCCGGAAGCCATTTCGGGACGGCCCCCCGCGCGTTTCGTAATCCAGAGTGTAGCGCGACCGTGGGGTGGTGGATGGTTAAGTGCTGTTATGTCAACACAGAGTGCCTGTGACTTAGTTTGCGGCAGCTGCGGATCTCACACATCCGGTCAGAGAATAACGGCGGCCCGAAGCAGATTGCTCCGTAGTTTGCGGTTTTGAAAAAGCGAAGCCATCGGCACGGAAGGTGCAGATCGGCGGCCGCCGTAATCACGAAAATCCGAACCCATGTCGGTCGGCGTCCTGCGCTTTTGTAATCCAGAGTGTAGCTCGGGCCAAAGGAGATGAAGGGCTAAGTGCTGCAATATCAGCGCAAAATGCCTGTGACCGACTTTGTTGCAGACGCGGCAAGTGAAGGTCTAAGAATCACCATGGCGTGTCTTCGAGAGTTGCAGAGGAACTCAAGACAGCGGGAGTGATGATGCTGGACAAAGGGAGCATGCAGCAATCTGTTGAAGACACAGGTGCAGGTACGCGCGTCAGAAGCGATTCGTCACCGGGAAAACGCGGCCGGGGGTCCGCGTGTTTGAATGTATAAGTCGCGAGGGGGTTTTCCTGGTGTACTAAGGCAGAGCCCGGACCAGAGGTCCGGCTCCGAGTCGAACCCAAAGGAGAACCCCATGAACAGTAT
>JAUZEU010000821.1 GCA_030838885.1 Bryobacterales bacterium
TGCGTCGGGATCGTCCATAATCAGAGCGAGGCTGATGGTCTCCTCCGGCACGCCCGTCCATGACAGCTGCGGCGAGATGTTTCCGCCCTGCTTTGAATACTTCTCCGGAATGATACCCTCGTTTGGAAAAGAGCGGCTTGTCAGTTTGAGGCTCATGACGGGCCAGCGCAGCAGGTGCGTTTCCAATGTGAAAAAGCGGGCGAATCCCGCCGCCCCGAAGGACGGTCCGCGCCCTATAGATAAACTGGAGTCGCTATGTTTCAACCCTCCAATCTTTCCCGCCGGCAGTGGCTGGCCTCATCCCTCTCGCTGGCCACGGTTCCACTGCTGGGTGCCGCGAAGCCCCGCACCATCGGAGTACAGCTTTATACCGTCCGTGGCACGCTCATGAAAGACTCTGAGCATGTGATCAAGACGATTGCGGATATAGGTTACAAGGAAATCGAGGGCGCCGGGCGAAATGATCTGATCACGCTTCTGCCTCTGATTCAGAAATACGGGATGAAAGCTGTTTCGTGCCATGTGGAAACGCCGCTCATTACAGGCGATTGGGAGAAATATAAGGGCATGAAACAGGTCCCCGTGGAAGAGGCGATTGAAGGCCTGAAGAACGCGGGCGTTCAGTATTTCACCATGGCCTACATTCAACCGGCGGCGCGCGGCGACCTCGAGTTTTACAGGAAGACCGCGGACCAGATGAATCACACGGGCGAACTCTGTAAGAAGGCCGGTATGCAATTCGCTTATCACAACCACGCATTTGAGTTTGGCGGGAAACCGGGTGAGCGGCCTATCGATATATTCAAAGCCCGGCTGGATAAAAAGCTGGTGGCGCTTGAGATGGATATGTTCTGGGTGAGCGTGGCAGGGCACGATCCCCTGCAGATGTTGCAGGAGTGGAAGGGCCGTGTGGCACTGCTGCACCTGAAGGATAAAGAGAAGGGCACGCCCGTGCAGTACACGGAGAGCGTGGCAAAGACTGCGTTCAAGGAAGTGGGCAGCGGGTCTCTGGACATTCCCGCGATCTTAAAAGCCGCGCCCGGACTTGGGGTGAAACATTATTTCGTGGAGCAGGATCAGACTGCAGGCGATCCTCTGGATAGTTTGCGTAAGAGTTTTGAATACTTAAAGACAGTGTAAGCAAACTGTGGAATTCTGATACATCAGGTCCCTTATGCCTTGTAATCCGGATGTACTCAGGAAAGTGTCGCTGTTTGCGCTGCTGGATGACGAAGAGGTGGCTGTGCTCGCCTCTCAGGTGGAGTTTCGGAAGTTTTCAGCGCGCCAGCGAATCTATAAGATGGGCGATCCCGGTGACCGGGCCTATGTGATGGTCTCCGGCCTGGTCCATGTCACGACCGTTGACGAGGATCAGCAGGAGGTGCTGATCGACGAGCCCGCGCCGGGAGAATTCTTCGGTTTCGCATCCATGATGGAGCAGACCCCGCACCAGACCAACGCGCTGGCACTGGAAGCGACGGAATGCGTGGAGGTCGACAGGCACGACATTCTCGGCCTGCTGCAGCAGAAGCCCCATTCCGGCCTCGACATGCTCTCCGTGCTGGGCAAGCAGTTCCACGCGTCTCAATTACTGGTTCGCGTCCGTGCCGCGAAGAATGCAAACGAGGTAATCGAGGAGGAAGCCACCTGGGCCGATCACGTTGCTGACGAGGTGGCGCGGTTCGGTGGATCCTGGCGGTTCATTATCAGTTTCGGGCTGGTGCTGGTGGTCTACACGCTCACCAACATCGTTCTGGGCAGATCCGCGTGGGATCCGTACCCGTTCATCCTGTTGAACCTCTTCCTGTCCATGCTGGCAGCTATCCAGGCGCCGGTAATCATGATGAGTCAGAACCGGCAGGATAAAAAGGATCGGGTTCGTGGCGAACTGGACTTCGAAGTGAACCGGCGATCGGAAACTGAGATTCAGGGACTGGGCCGCAAGCTGCGCCTGCTGGATGAAAAGGTCGACGATCTTACAGACCTATTGCGGGAAGCGCGCCAAAGAGAATAGAACGCACGAATTTCACCGTACGAAGGATTTATCTCTCCTTGATTAAGTAGCTATCGCACTGCTGATGCCCGCGACTGCCAGATTGTTAATTCAAGGCGATCAGCTTATGAATTGAGACCTCGCGCTGCACCGGGCTCGCTCTTGCAACCGGACGTGTCGGGCGTCAAAGGGGTGGCCCGTTTGACACCCCCATTGAAAAGAATCCACTCTGCCCGGGTACGACAAACGCGCGCATACGATGCAGCCCTCGCGCATTACCTGCAATGCGGTTTTGGTCATCTGCTGACCTGCGTGTTAAGCCGGTTCAAATCTCTCGGTCCTGTGATGGTGTGGAGATACGGCCGAAGGTCCAACGAGCCAGCCACAAACTTCTTGGTGTCCCTGTATAAACACGCACGGGCGCCTGGACACAGCGGCGGTCGACAGATCCTTGTATGTGGGCCTGCCGGGTTCGGGTTTGCCGAAGACAGGTTAGGCTTTCACAAGGGACTGCCTCCCGAGAGTGGGCGACTGCCTGGTAGTTCAGCGTTATCGGCTGGGCGACTATGGCACCGGCCGTAATGACTAAGTACGCAAAGTCATTGCAGTTGCCGCTAAACTAGCATGAATGAACAAGCCGGCATACGACCCTGGTCTTACACGGGAGTACGGCGCACCTTTGCGCCGGGCGATCAACCCGGACGGTTCCTTCAACGTGCGGCGTGTGGGGGTCAGCTGGAGGGCATTCCATCCCTGGCTGCAGGTGGTCAATATGTCCTGGTTTGGCTTTTCCCTCCTGATCGCATGCTTTTACTTCGGCATTAATCTGTTGTTCGGTCTGGCCTATTTTGCGATGGGTCCGGATTCAGTAACAGGCTCCGCCGCGCCGACGGAACTTGGCCGGCTGCTCAACTGTTTCTTCTTCAGCGGGCATACGCTCACCACCGTTGGGTATGGAACGCTGGCTCCTCACGGCGTCATGGCAAATATGGCGGCCACAGCCGAGGCACTATTCGGTCTGCTTGGTTTCGCTATCATTACGGGCTTTCTGGTGGCAAGAGTATCGCGCCCTTCCGCGCGTATCCATTACAGCGACAAAGCACTGATTGCGCCATACCAAACGGGCCGCGCGCTCATGTTTCGCGTCGCCAATGAACGCTCCAACAATCTGATGGAACTGGAAGCCCGCATCACGCTGATGCAGGTGATCACCAGGTCCGGGACTCTGGAACGGAAATTTGATGAACTAACGCTGGAACGCAATTCGGTTTTGCTGTTCCCGCTGACGTGGACCGTGGTGCATCCGATTGACGAGACCAGCCCTCTTTATGGCAAAACCGCGGACGATCTGGCGCGTCTGCAGGTTGAGGTAATAGTAATGGTGAAGGGCTTCGATGAAACCTTCAGCCAGATCGTACACAGCCGTTATTCGTACCGGGCCGATGAGATTGTTTGGGGAGCGAAGTTCCTTCCGGCGTTCCGGGTAGAGGCCACAGGTATGGTGCTGGAACTGGACAAAGTGAGCAACTTCATCCGAATCTAAAACACACTAACGGCCTTTAATACTGCAGAGAGATCCGGGGTGGCGCCGTGTAGCGCCAGGCCTTCCAGGCCACCTGCACAAATTCTTCCTCTGTGATGGCGGCCAGCTTTACGCTAACCCAGCCGCCGCGCGCATTTACCTCCGGGATGGAAAACACACGCCGCTGACTTATCAGAATTGCCACTTCTTCGTCGCCAACTCGCAAATTCACAAAGATGAACCCCCGGGGAAATGTGGCGAACATTTTGTTCTTTACCCGAAAATCGGGGTTGCCGTTGTTAGTTCCTTCCTCCACCACCGGCATCTCGAGAAGAATGGCGCGAGCCTGTTCCACCGTAATCATCTGAAGAGTTCAAATCCGCCTTTCAGCCTGCTATCGCGTGATGAAGATCCCACGATAACATCGAACTCTCCGGGCTCGGTTGCCCATTGCCTGATCAGCGGATCGTAGAACGAAAGAGCGCGCTGATCGAGCGGGATCATGACATCTTTCGTCTCACCCGGCGCGAGTTCCACCCGCTTGAAACCTTTCAGTTCTTTGAATGGCCTTTCCACGCTGGATTTCACGTCATGTATGTATACCTGCACCACTTCAGCGCCCGGGCGTGACCCCATGTTTTTCAATTTGAACATCACTTCGATGAGCTGGCCGTAGCGCGGCGTTTGCGGATATATTCTGAGATCGCTGTACTGGAATGTGGTGTAGGAGAGGCCGTGGCCGAACGGGAACAATGGCTCAATTCCGAAGGGAAGCTTACCGGAGGGATTTGCATCGCCGAACAGAATGTCCGTAATAGCCGGGCCTGCGGACCAGCTTTGCAGAATTGCCGCGGCGCGGTTCTGGCCGGGGGTGCTTGCGGAAGTGCCCGCATTGAGAACAACTACAGTAT
>JAUZEU010000094.1 GCA_030838885.1 Bryobacterales bacterium
TCTTGCGTTCACCGATGCCGCGGAATGTGACCATCGCGAGTACGATAACGCCCGCGTCGTCGCGAAGAGGATGAGCGCTCATCTCAATCCAGACACGCCGTGCGAGATTGTTCCGGCGAAGCATGTACTCCTGCAGTTCTGCAGGTTCGTCGCGAAGCGCGCGGGACAAGGGCGTCTGCTCGGGCGGCAGATCTCGCTCGGTATCGGGGTCGACCAGGCGAAAGATGTCGCGCACCTGGTCGACCGGAGTATCGGAGTCGGGGTCCTCCGCGCGAAGCGAGGCTTGCGCTGCGGTGTTGGCGAAGAGGAGTTCCTTTTCCGTATCGAAGATCATGATGCCCAGGGGAATTGCATTGAGGATGGCGCGCGACGCCGCATCTGTCTGCGTGGCGAAGCCTCCTGCGGGGACGAGTTGGGCGTAGAAGTCGGGCACAGACAGATGTACCCAATTATACCGACCTAAAGGGATTATGATCTGTATTTGCTATCCTGTAACATCAGGATTTTAATAGCGCGTCGCACTTTAGTGCAACCGCGCCCGATTCCACTCCGGAGTTTTCCAGAAAATGTCAGGCCACTCAAAATGGGCGACGATCAAGCACAAGAAAGCCGCCACAGACGCCAAGCGCGGTAAGATCTTCACCCGGCTAATCAAAGAAATTCAGATCGCCGCGCGCTCTGGCGGCGACGCGGACGGCAACCCCAGGCTGCGGACGGCCATTACTGCCGCAAAGGGCGTGTCGATGCCCTCTGACAACATCAAAAAAGCGATCATGCGGGGCACCGGCGAACTGGAAGGCGGCCAGATCGACGAAATAATGTTCGAAGGCTACGGGCCCGGCGGCGCGGCCGTGCTTGTTTCTGTTGCGACGGACAACCGGAACCGGACCGTGGCTGAAATCCGGCACATGTTCGGCAAGCAGGGCGGCAATCTGGGGGAACAGGGCAGCGTTTCGTGGATGTTCGAGCGCAAGAGCCAGATTGTTGTGGAGAAGGAAAACGCGACTGAAGACCAGTTGATGAATCTGGTGTTGGAAGCGGGGGCAGAGGACCTGAAGGATTCCGGCGACAGCTGGGAGATTATCTCCGATCCGGCCAGCCATGAAGCCGTCATGGAAGCACTGCAGAAGGCGAAAATTGAGACGGTTTCGTCGGAAGCGGTTGCAATGGTCCCTAAAAACCTGATGGCGCTGGAACCTAAACATGCGTCGGGGATGATGCGATTGCTGGATGCGTTAGAGGATCAGGACGATGTTCAGAACGTGTACACCAACTTTGATGGCGGCGGCGACGAAGACGCCTGAGAACCGTTAGCGTAAGGGAGTCCCGATGCGGGTACTCGGAATCGATTGCGGTACGGAACGGACTGGGTACGGAGTGATCGACAGCGATGGTCGTTTGCATCGGTTCGTCGCGGCCGGCTGCATCCGATCTTCCACAAAGGATCCGCTGGAAAAACGGCTGCTGAACATCGCGAGCGGGTTGCGCGCTCTGTTTGTGGAATTCCGGCCGGACTACGCGGCTGTTGAAGAAGTCTTCTTTGCTGTCAACGCCAAGAGCGCGCTGAAGCTGTCCCATGTGCGAGGCGTGGCGCTATTGACGGTGGCAGAAGCTTCCGTGGTATTTGCCGAATACTCTCCCCTTGAAGTAAAAATGAGTGTGGTGGGATACGGACGCGCCGAAAAATCGCAGGTACAGCAGATGGTCGCGTCGATTCTGCGGCTGTCGGATCCGGTCAAATCGGAAGATGCATGCGATGCACTGGCCATTGCCATCTGCCACGCAACTCATTTGCCGATGCTGGCTCTGAGCGGGGTAAGTGCCGGGAGGGCGCTCATTTGAAGTTATCAAACTTACTGCGGACATTCTTAGTGCCGACAACGTTTCTGCTGATAGCCGGATGCTCGTGGGCAGCTGAGGGGCCGCGGCTCGTGTTCACGAAATCGTTTCCTGGGAGCACGCCGGCTTATGTTGAGATCTCGGTCGAAAAGACCGGCGACTCTTTATATAAAGAAGATCCCAAAGACGAGAATCCGCTGCAGTTTAAATTGAGCGAGGCCGATACCTCGGCGGTGTTTGCGCTCAGTGACAAGGTATCCCGCTCTCCAGGACCGCTCGAATCAGGATTGAAAATAGCGTTCATGGGAAAGAAGACGTTCCGCTGGGAAGGCGGCGCTGCAGTGAAGGAAGCGACTTTCAACTATTCGGAGGACGTGGAGGCGAAGGCGCTGCTCGATTGGTTTGAGCGGATTTCAGAGACCGAGCGGGCTCTGATCGACCTGGAAAGGTCGGTGCGGTTCGATAAGCTGGGAGTGCAGGATTCGATATTGCAGATCGAAGTAACGCGGAACCAGAAACGGCTGGTAGCGGCGGAGCAATTTCTTCCGCTGCTGGACAAAGTAGTGAAGAACGAAAAATATCTGCACATCGCGCGGTCACGTGCGGCAGCACTGGCCGAGAGTATCCGGGGAGTGAAGTGAGGTTCTCCGCGCTCGTGCCTGCGCTCCTCGCGGCGTCGGTCTGGGCGCAGGAATCCGGCCCGGCAGAAGCTCCCAGGAGTCCGGCGGAGCAGGAGCAGGCGGAGTTGAGCAGAGCGGTGGGCGAGGCCGGAACGAGCGGCGTCGATTTCACCAGGGCTTTGGAGCGCTTCCTCGAAAAGTATCCCAAAACGGCGCAGCGGGCTGTGATTGAGAAGGCTCTGGCCAAAGCCGCGATGGAAGCGAACGACCACGCACGAATCCTCCTCTATGGCGAACGTGTTCTCCAGGCGGACCTTAAGAACGACGATCTTCCCCTGATCGACCGCGTGACGCGCACGCTTCTCGACACGGATGCGCCCGAACCCGCGCGCAAGGCTCTGGCCTATGCCAATCGTTATGAAGTTCAAGTGGAGGCCATGCGAAACAGGGCTGCCGAGGGGCACATGAGTGAGGGGCAGTGGGGCGAGGAAGTGGACAAGGGACGGGCCCGTGCTCTGGTGCTGGAAGCCCGCGCGACCGGGAATACCGGCAAGCCGGAAGAAGCCCTGAAGGTAGCGAAGACTGGGTGGGAGACCTATCCGGGCGCTGAAGCGGCGCGTGAAGTGGCGCGCTGGCTGGGAAAACTGGGCCGCGATGCGGAGGCAATCGAATTTTATGCCGATGCGTTCACTATTGAAGATGGCCGCGCGACGGAAGCGGACCGCGCCCGTGATCGCGTCCGATTAGGGGAGTTGTACTCGAAGCTGAACGGTTCGGACAAAGGTCTGGGAGACACCGTGCTTCGGGCCTATGACCGGATGGCTGCCCTGAAGAAAGATCGGGTGGTCAGGCTGCGAGTGAAGGATCCGAACGCGGGCGCTACAGACTTACTGGATTTCACGATCCCGAATGTAAATGGCACCGGATCGCTTTCTCTTGCGTCTCTGAAAGGGAAAGCTGTTGTGATGGACTTCTGGGCGACATGGTGCGGACCTTGCCGCGTGCAACATCCGATGATCGAAAGCGTGAAGAAACAGTTCGAGAAATCCGGGAACGTGGTATTTCTGTCGATTGATTCAGATGACGACCATGCGGCGGTACAGGCGTTTGTGAAAGAGATGAAGTGGGACCACAACGTTTACTACGATGCGGGGCTGGGAGCCATGCTGAAGATCTCCTCCATTCCCACAATCATTGTGCTGGACACGTCGGGTAAAATTTCGAGCCGGATGGCCGGGTTCATTCCGGAACGGTTTGAGGACATGCTGGCGCAGCGCATACGCGAAGCGCAACAGAACTGATGCGGCTGAAAACCAGCATTCTTGTGGTTGCCGCCAGTCTGGTGGTGATTGGCAGCGCGGTGGCCCTGCAGCGGCCTTTTCGCGAATACCCAGGGGTAGAGTACGAGAACTTTCCCCTGCCGCCCGATTACCAGGAAAAGACCGAGTGGGTGTTTGCGCGGCTGATGTATCCGGCACTTCCCACGTATGGCTTCCGCGGCAATCCCGACTGGAAACATGGTGCAGCCAACTGGACAGTGGATTATCCACGCTCCGACCGGCATCTTGCCGAAGCGGTGCGGCGATTGACACGGGTTCATGTGCGGTCCGTGGAGCAACCGGTGGACCTGGATGATGGCGACGATGCTTTCAACTATCCCTGGCTGTACGCAGTGGAAGTGGGGTATTGGAATCTCACGGCGGATCAGATTACGAAGTTCCGCGAGTATCTGCTGCGCGGGGGATTTTTCATGTGCGACGATTTTCACGG
>JAUZEU010000825.1 GCA_030838885.1 Bryobacterales bacterium
AGGGGTCGTTGCGCGTTCACTAGCTTCGCCAGTGGACCATAGACCCGGCGTGCCTTTGGCACAGCGTGTGCGCGCGCTGCGAATGGCAATATAGGCTGCGCGATACTTTTTTGTTGCTGACGATATATTGGAAGCACGCTTGGGGCAGCGCTCGATTGTGGTCGAGCTGTTAACTGCGCTGTGCCCGCACCGGGCAGGGCGTTGTTCGGACGATACACAGGCGGGGCCGTGCCAGCTCCCATAGATAGTGGGGCGAGAGCAGATAACGGCGCGAGAGCGGGCTGCGCGAGGCCAACGCGCATTAGCCGGGCCGGCAGTCGCCCTGTCAACGGCGAATGAGTCACAACGGGCATACGATCAGTTCTCCTTTTCGCGAGCTACATTGGCGGGCGTTGATCGCGGCATCATTGAAGCTCTTCTCAGGGAATTATATCCAAGAACCCGCGGGCATTATTACGGAGTTTCCCGAATATACTTGCTCCAATCCCGTGTGCGGCGGAAAGCGCGACTCATTGGAACTGGAATCGGAGGAAAGGTTCCCCACGGCGGACGGGTTTGGCACAAATATCGCTTCGTGGCCATCCTGACTATCAACTTCAGCCTGATGATGGGTCGGCAAGTCCGAAAGAAGGGCTTCGAGCGACTTTAGCGCCGAAACCCTCCCGTTACCTGGAAGAAGAACGTCAGAGTTGCCGCATAAAAGCGACCAGGTCCTGCTTCTCCTGTGCGGTTAGCTTTAGCTGCAGCACAACATTGAAAAATTCTGCCGTGTCTTCCAATGTGAGACAGCGCCCGTCGTGCATATACGGAGGGCTGTCCTTGATGCCGCGAAGCGTGAAGGTCTTGATCGGTCCATCGCCGGGCTCATTTTTCAGGAAGCGCTCCAGGTGCAAATCGTGCATCTGATGGTCCAGATAGAACGGCGCTGCGTGGCATGAGCCACACTGTCCTTTACCAAAGAAGACCTGCTCTCCGCGGAGTTCGCCCGGCGTCGCTTTGGTTGGGTCGAGACGCCCCGTAACGGGATCCAGCTTCGGAGCCGGAGGGAAATCCAGCATGTTCTGCATCTGCGCCATGTGGCTCACCTGAACCCGGTCCAGAATCATCATCCCCTTCTTGATGGCGTGGATTTCGTCTCCGTTGAAATATGCGGTGCGCTGCTCGAACTCTGTGAAATCTTCTATCGAACGCAGGCTTCGCTTCGAGGAATGGATCTGCTGATTCTGCACGCCCCGCAGGCTCGTCGTGTCCAAACGGAAGCGCCTCTCCTGCGGGCGGATGTCAGGGCTCAGATGAAATTGCGCCGTGGTGTGGCCGTTCACGTGGCAATCGAAGCACGTCACTCCCAGGCTGGGTTCTGTAGTCTTGCGGTCGTCAGTCGGATTGAACTCCTCCTGAGGAAGCGGCGTGAGCAGCAACCGCAGCCCGTCCAATTGCACCGGTGTCAGCAGGTCTTTGAAGAGCCGGTAATAGTTATTGATCGAGACCACCTCACCGCGTGAAACGTCACCCAGTTCCGGACGGTTTGTCAGAAATATTCCGGGGGGAAATTCGGGCACAAATGCGTCGGGGAGATCGAACTCCACGTCGAAGCGCTCCAGCCGCGGGAACATATCGAGTTGCATTTTCGGAAATACCTGACCGCCATTCGCCTGCAAAGGGTGAGGCAGTGTGGGATACGGGAAGATATCCTGCTGGCGGATCTCCTCCGGACGCATGGCGCCAAGTCGGTCCCACGTCATACCAGCCGCGAGTTTTGCCGTGGGTCCCACCGGTAGTGGTTTACCGCGTGACATTTTGGCCGTGGGGTCGAGCTTCGGCTGCAACTGGTACCGACGTTCGAGCAGACGCTTCTGGGCCTCCATAACGGCGGGCTTGTTTGCGGTCTCTTTCTTCATCACCTCTTCCGGGCTGAGGTTCGGCTTGTCTGCATTCAACGGATCACGGTAAAAATCGAAGCCGGTGATCTTGCCTGCGTTCGGCTGGGTGCCTGAGACCGGCGACGCAGCTACGGCATTTCGGGCATCGAACACGTTGGAACTATCGTGTCCGTTCTTACTCTGTTCCGGCCGGGCTGGCTGAACCGGGGAAGGTGTTTGCGCGCGTGCGACGGCATCGGCTGGTTTGGGCGTACTTTGCTGGGCCAGGCATAACGGAGGCACGGCGCACAACAACATACAAAGTATTGTCATTTTCACGGGGACTTGCTCCTTTCGCTCTTTTTTTCCCGTCGCAGTTCAGGCGGAAGTCGTGAGTGAGCAATCGTGAGTCCCACCACAACGATATGAACGTTTTTCGGAAGGAGCCTGGGCGATCTATTACATCCGGGCTGCCGCTCGCCGACGGCGTCCACTTATCAAATAGATAGCGGCGCGAAGTTCGAGTAAGGGATCGGCCGAGGGCTCGATTCCATCCACGCGCGGAATCGGATCGAAGATGATGCGCTGCTGCTCGTCTGAGTTGTTCGGTACGGGTGCAGTCAGTTCAAGAGTTCCGAGTTCCAGGGTTTCGCGATCTTCCGGCCAATGGATTGTTGCATCGTCCACCGTATCTCCGTCGTTTGCCAGCTGACCGAAAACACGGAATTTGACGGGGCCGCTGGCCAATCTGTCCCCGAGCTCGTCAAATAAGTACGTAGCGCTCTTACCCATGAGCGTAGTATCGTCCAGGTGATCGATCCCCGCCTCAGGCACAATCCGGTATCGCCCAAACCGGCTGGCGCCCTGTTCGTTTGTGAACCGCATCGCTGTGACTCCAAAGTACGACTCGCGGGCGAAACTCGAGGGCGCAGGCTTCGGCGTCTTCACAAATTCAAGGGCTTTGGGATGGGAGGCAACATACTCTTCAATGGGCGACGGAGAACTTGTTGACTGGGCGCTCGCGGCAGCCGCACGTAGAAATTCGAGAAACTCTTCGCCGGTTCTGGTCGGGAATCCATCGGTAGAATGGCTGACGATATCGGTATGAACATGCTCGCCGAGATGAAACCTTATCGCGAGTCCCCGCGGATTCGCGATCGGATCGTTATCCGGAAGGAGCGGAATACCTGTCGAATTGGAAAATCGCACCGTCACCGGGGTAGAACCCCGCTGCAGGTGAGGTGCGCGACTCAAAGAACGTGCGCTGGCCGCAGGGGTAAAGGAGCCGGTGAGCATTATCCCTTTGGCATGCGCCGGCCGAAAGCCCGGATGCTCACCGAAGATGGTTTCGAACTGCTGAATCAGATCCTGACTTAACTTGAGGACGCTTTGGTCTGTGGGAAGCGGCATGTGATCGCTTCAATGTACAACGGGTAATGCATCGCTCCCGTCTGCAACTGCGCCTATTCGCACCGAAGCGCTTCAACTGGGTCGGACGAGGCTCCTCGTTTTGCCGGTGCTGCCATTGCCGTTAACCCGGCAGCGGCAAGGATTAAGGGCGCGCCCAGGTAGATCGGCGCGACTTTCGCCGCCACTGCCGGGGCTTGCTGCTTCGAAGTGACGGAAGAGTTGTGGAACTATTGCCAGAGCCGAAGGGTTCTGTTGCCAGTAGCCCGAAGATGCCGATACAAAGAGGATGGCCCACGGCAGGTTCAGAGCAACAGCGTACCCGGAAACACAAGCAAAACCGCCCGAACTTAGCCACGAATACTTCGCCTGCGGAGACCGGCAGTGCCGCCAATGCCAGGCAATCTCGCAGACCGGGAAACTGTGCCTGCCGCTGCGGCAGTGTCAGGAGCGCTGTAAACGCCATGACGATTCCGATGAAGAGAAACTCATCCGACCGCAACTCCTCGCGACAGATCAGAGGTGTGGAGGGCGGCAACTGCAAGGACGTGTAACGCTCGGAGTACGTCTGCACTACCACCAGCCCCAGCGACACGAGCGCCGCGAAGAAGCCTGTCACCGCCTTCCTCCACTCTCCCGAAACCGCGAGCATATCGCTCTCGAACATCGTTCCCAGGAAGTGGCGGAGCAATTCGAAGCGCGGGCCATGCGTTTCCGGCAGCCAGGCTCTGAGGCGATTCATCGCGCGGCCCCTGCGTCCAGAATCTGGCTGGCCGTCCGGTCCGCGTCGTCGGTTTGGGTGAGTTGGGCGAAGACGCCCTCCAGCGACAATTCCGCCATCACTTCACGTAAACGCGCCACGGAATCATGCGCCACCACCTGCCCCTTTCGAAGGATTAAAGACGGTATCGCAGACTTTCTCCACCACCTCAAGCACATGCGAGCTGTACAGGACCATCTTTCCGTGGGCGGCGAACAAGCCAAGCGGGCTGCGCAGCACCATAGACGCATTCACATCGAGGCCCGAAAAGGGTTCGTCCAGGATGAGCAGTTCGGGATCGTGGATCAGAGCCGCCATGAGCAGGATGTTCTGCCGCATGCCCTTGGAGTAGGAGGCCATGGGGGAATCGCGGTCCTGCCAAAGGCCGACCAGGTGCAGCAGTTCATCCACTCTTGGCTCGAGCACTTTACGCGGGATACCGCGAAGACGCCCGGAAAGCTGCAGGTACTCG
>JAUZEU010000827.1 GCA_030838885.1 Bryobacterales bacterium
ACCTGACGCGGACGGCGCCCGAGGTGAACGTGGAGCTGATACTGCCAAGCCTGGCGCGGGTTTTCGATCACAAGACGTTTCTGGGCGACAAGCTGAAACACGTTGTGGAGACGCGGGTGAATTACAAGAACGTGTCGAACGTGAACCGGTTCGGCGAGACGCTGCGGTTCGACGCGGTGGATCTGCTGTCCGACACGAGTGAAGTTCAGTTCAGCATGTTCAACCGGCTCTACGCGAAAAAGGGCGACGAGGTCAAGGAGATCCTGGAGTGGGAGGTATCCCAAAAGAGGTACTTCGATCCGACTTTCGGAGGCGCGGTGGTGGCCGGGCAGCGGAATGTGCTGATGACGTCGCTGGACCTGACCGGCTACAGTTTCCTGGACGGGCCGCGCAACTACTCGCCGATTGTCTCGGTGCTGCGCGGGAAACCGCGACCCGGCATCGGCTTCACCTGGGAAACGGACTACGATCCGCTGCTGAGGCGGTTCGTGAACAGCATCTTTTCGGCGGACGTCCGCGTGAACAAATACTTCTTCTCGGCAGGGAGCGGCCTGGTGCGGCCGAATCCGGTGGTTTCGCCGCCGGCGAATCAGTTTCGTGCCACATTCGGGTATGGCGACCCGAACCGAAAAGGCTGGAACGCAGGGTTCAGCTTCGTTTACGACTACCGGCTGGCACGGCTGGATTTCGGGATCGCGCAGGTCACTTACAACACGGACTGCTGCGGGCTGAGCTTTCAGATACGTCACTTCGACTTCGGCACCCGGCAGGAGGACGTGCCGCTGGTGTCGTTCTCGATCGCTAATATCGGAACGGTGGGCAACCTGAAGAAGCAGGAGAGGCTGTTCTGAATGCGGAGTCTGGTGCTGTTGTGTTTGGCAGTGGCCCTGAGAGCGCAGGAGCGTGCTCAGGGACCCAGCGATCTGGAGGCGGTGGTCAAGACGGAGATGGGCACATTCCGTTTTGAGTTCGCGGCGGACAAGGCACCGAAGCATGTGGAGCAGTTCGTGAAGCGGGCGCGGGCCGGATATTACGATGGCAGCGCGTTCCACCGGGTTGTTGCCAACGGCATTGTTCAGGGTGGGGATCCGCTGCTGAAGAATCCGAAGACGCCGAAGGCTTTGTGGGGCACGGGCGGTCTGAACCTGATGCCCGGCGAGTACAGCGACATGAAGCACGAGCGCGGAGTGGTGTCCACGGTGCGGATTCCGGATAAGCCGGACAGCGACGGGAGCCAGTTCTTTGTGTGCGTGTATCCGCAGCCGCCGCTGGACGGGAAGTTCTCGGCTTTCGGGCGCGTAACCGAGGGCATGGAGGTGGTGGAGCAGATCTCGAAGGTTCCGGCCGGGGCGAACGGATTTACCGACAAGCCGGTCCGCATTGTGAGCGTGACGATAGAGAAGAAGAAGGTGCAGCCGTTCCTGACCGCCACGCCCGACGAGATGAAGAAGGTGGTCGCACTGAAGACCACGCTGGGGACAGTACGGATTCAGATGGAGCCGGACTGGGCGCCAAATCACGTCCGCAACTTTTTGATGCTGGCCAGCACGGGCTGGTACAACGGGACCGCGTTTCACCGGGTGGTGAAGGGTTTTGTGGCGCAGGGCGGGATGGGCGACACCCGGCCGGGCGGGGCGATCCATCCTGCCGACAAGTGGGTGCATTCGCTAAAGGGCGAGTTCCGGGGCGATGTGAAGCATACCCGGGGTATTGTTTCGATGGCTCGGACGGACGATCCGGATTCAGCTACTACGTCCTTCTTTTTGATGTTGGGGGACGCTCCTCATCTGGATTCCAGGTATTCGGCTTTTGGCCGGGTTATTGGGGGCCTGGAGGTTCTGGATGCTTTTGAGAAAGAGGAGTTGGACGGGGAGAGTCCGAAGCGGCGGATTGAGATTCTGGAAGCGGTTGTGGAGTAGACCCGGAGAGACGCGGACGGGCGTTCGCGTGTCCCAAAGCTGACAGCGTCACTGCGAGCGCGAACGCGGCTTTGATTGGGCCGGGGTTGGCGATTCCCTTCCCTGCTATGTCGTAGGCTGTGCCGTGGGCGGGGGTGGTGACGGGGACCGGGAGGCCTCCGTGGAGGGTGACGCCTCGTTCGAAGCCCAGGAGCTTGGTGGCGATCTGGCCCTGGTCGTGGTACATGGTGACTACGGCGTCGAAGTCACCGCGACGGGCGGCGATGAAGAGAGTGTCCGCCGGGTAAGGGCCGGATACGTTGATCCCGTCAGCCTTCGCGCGTTCGACGGCTGGGCGGATGAATTTTATCTCTTCAGTGCCGAGGAGACCACCTTCTCCGGCGTGCGGGTTTAAGCCTGCTACTGCGATGCGCGCGCTGCCTCTGATGCGGCTGAGAAGAGCGATGGAGTCGTAGACCGCCTGTTCGGTGATGAGGTCCGCGACGGCTCGCAGTGGGACGTGAGAAGTGACACGGCTGGTCCATAGAGCGTCTGCTACGTTGATTTCGGAGCAGAGGCCCCTGAAGTCCAGGTGATCGGCCAGGTAGTGCATTTCGTCTTCCTGCTGCATGCCTGCGAGCTTCATGGCCTGTTTGTTGAGCGGGGCGTAGACGAGGCCGTCGATTTCTCCGCCGAAGATGGCTTCGGCGGCGAGCCGCAGGTTTGCCAGGGTCCAGGCCCCGGCTACGCGGCTGACCTTGCCGAGCGGGACGTCGGGCACGGGGCGTTCGCCGATCGGGATGATTTCGGCCTGCTCGCGAGTCTCCGGCATGGCGAGGAGTTTAACTGTGATTTCCGGACCGATGCCGGTGGGGTCTCCGGTGAGCAAACCGATGCGGGGTCTTAGCGACATACAAAATTTCCTTCCGCGTCGAACTCGAAGTCGAAAGCCGGGCCCGTCACTTCTACGTAACCATTGTGGATCAGGTTGCTGCTGAGTATCAGTTCGCCGAGTTCCAGAGTATTGCGGATCCAGGCGAAGGTGACATCCTCGCGCTTAAACTTCCCGACAGTCGAGGCGACGACGTCGAGGCATTCGCGGTCGGAATCGAAGTGCAGAGGGGTTCGGACGAGGGCAAGGGAGCCGGAGGTAACGGCGTTGACGCGCCCGGCGTTGACATCGATTTTGGGGATCATGCGGCTGTGGATGACGTCGGCCGCCCCTATTCCGACGGCGTTGCCGTAACTCTTTGGTGAGAGATCGCGAACGAAGATGCGCTCGATTTTCGGTTCGTTGGGCCAGGGGTTGTACTGGCCGGAGGTGGCGCGGTTGACGATTTTCAGGTCCATGCCGGTGCCGCTGATGTTTTTGCCGATTTCGTCGACGATGAGGACATCGACGGCTGGGGCGGGAATGCGGACCATCCACGATTTGACGGTGCGGAGGAGTTCTTCCTCCTGCTGCAGCAGAGTGGCGGCACGGAGGACGGTGAGCTGGGCGGTGTCATGAAAGGCGTCTTCCAGGATGCCCAGGCCGCCGAGGATCCTGCCGGTGGCGATGAGGCGCGCGGCGACGGAGCGGATGGAGGCAGGCATGCCATGGGTGCGGGCGTGGCCGTGGACAGATTTGGCCCCTTCGAGTTTGCCGAGGCCGATGGCGAGCATCTTGGCGACGCCGCTTTCGATGTCGCCGGCGAAGCTGGTGTGCCATTTGACGCGGCTGACGAGGAAGATGGCGTCACTCTGCCATGCCTCGCGTCCGGCGAAGGTTTCGATGCCCAGTTCGGTGGGTCCGACAGAGACGACATCAAAGGTGGAGACGACCGGGCAACCCATGGCGGCTTCGCTAATCCCGTAGTGGGCAAGGACACTGGCCTGGCCTTCGGCGGTGCCAGCTCCGTGGCTTCCCATGGCGGGAAAGATGAACGGTTTCATGCCGTGCGCGGTGAAGTAATCAACGACGGCGCGGACGAGGGCGGCGATGTTGGAGATGCCGCGGCTGCCCGCTCCTATGGCGACGCTGGCGCCGGGTTTCAGGGCTGCGGCGATGCCGCTCGATTCCAGTTCCGCGCGAGCGGCACCAGAGACATCTGGCAGTTTGCGATGCGGAAAGTGCTGGCGTACGGGCAGGAGCGCGTTCATGAATTCACCTTTTTTGAATCGTGATTCGGGTAAATCATGATGATAGACTCAGGCGCGTGATTAAGACATTTGCAGTAGTGACTTTGGTCGCCGCGAGTGCGGCGGCGCAGACGAAACCTGTATTCACCGAGAATTTCGAATCGGGCAAGATCGATGCGGCAGTCTGGGACACGCGTGGCGGGCACGGCGACCGTGGCGGTGGAACCGGTGGAGGGGGGACACGGCAAGTATGCGCTGCATGTCCATTATCCCGATATGGCGGCGGCGAGTTATGCGTTTGTGGTGGCGACGCACCTGCCGGATTCGGTACGGACGCATTTCTTCGGGCGCGCTTATATGAAGGTCTCGCCGGGACTGGGA
>JAUZEU010000831.1 GCA_030838885.1 Bryobacterales bacterium
CGTGGCGCGGCCAGATGACGATTCCGCGCGAGCTTGGGCTCAAGACCTTTCCGGAAGGTATCCGTTTGGTCCAGACTCCGATACAGGGCTTGAACACCCTGCGCGGTAAACCTGCAAGGTCGCTGAAGACACGCAGTTTTGAGATCCGGGGCGACATAGAATTCACCGCCGAAGGAGAAACCGGCTGGAAGCTGACTGCAAAGGACGGAAGTTATACTTCCGTCGGCTACGATGCCACGAAAGAGCAGGTGTTTGTGGACAGAACTCACTCCGGCCTTGTAGCTTTCAGCGACCGTTTCCCGGCCCGCACATCGGCCCCGCTGCCCCGCAGGAAAGGCCGGCTGACGTTCGATATTCTGGTCGATCGCAATTCCATAGAAGTGTTTGCAGATCAGGGTCGCGTTGCGCTGACAAATCTCATCTTTCCTGAAGCCGCTCCTGTGTCGTTTGACTTCTACTCAACAGCCGGAGCCACCTCACTTCCAATTACTATCTCGCCGTTGAAATCCATATGGTCTGGTAAGTGACAGGTTTCCGCCCGGATCAGGCTGGTGGATCGAGGTCAGGAAAGTGTTTCAGTTCCTTTCGGAAGTACGCTTTATAACGGCGCTGGAAAGCGCGCGGCACGCCGTTCTCTCCGTCACCGGCCAGACCCGGAAGAATTCCTTTGACGAAATACATGTCGTATTCTTTGTTCTCTTTAGTGCTGATTTTTCCCCGGTGTTCACAAAGGAAGAAATCTTTTACCCTAGAGTAAGTCTTGTCCGAAATATTAATGCAGTCCGGGGACCCTGAACGACTCCATGCGCGAACTGAAGTTGACCGTCTCGCCCCAAATGTCGTAAGCGAACTTTCTGGCTCCGACCACGCCTGCGACCACCGGCCCGGTATGCAAACCGACTCGAACTCCGAAATGGCTCCCGTCGGAATCCCCGGCAAAAGCACGGACGATGTTCCGCATTTCGAGGGCGGCGAGGACGGCATCCACCGGGTGCGACGGGTTCTGTTCCGATAATCCGCCTACGCACATGTAGCTGTCGCCAATCGTCTTCAGCTTCTCAATTCCGTAGCACTCCACCACCCGATCGAACGCGATGAAATAGCCGTTCAGCAACATGACCAGGTCCTCCGCCGCCAGCGACTCGGTGTGCGCTGTGAAGCCGACAAAGTCCGTGAAAAGAACTGTCACGTCATGGAAATAACGGGGCTCCACGCTGCCATATGTCCGCAACTCGGCCGCTATTTCTACCGGCATCAGACTCTGCAGGAACGATTCCGCCAAAGCTTTTTCCCTGGTTAACTGCGCAAACAGCAGCCCCTTCTCTTCCTGGCTCTGCAGCAACTCCCTTTGCAACTCCAGTTGTTGCTCCTGCCGCTGAATCTGATTCCCCATATCCAGTTCCCGCTCAATCAGCCGTGCCAGGTCTTTCAGGATCGCTGCGTCGCGTTCTGTGAACTCCCTGGCTTTGTGGTCCGCCACGCATAATGTCCCGACTTTGTACTGCATGGTCGGGTCATTCAACGGGATGCCCGCATACGCACCGATAAAGGGATCGCCTGTAACCAGGGGATTGTTCGCAAAGCGGCTGTCCGCGTGCGCATCGCGGATGATCAGGGGTTCGTCGTTCAGGATGGCATGGCTGCAGAATGCCACCTCTCTCGAACTCTCGCTTGGGGTTAAACCGACCTTCGATTTGAACCATTGGCGGTCACTATCAACCAGCGCCACATAACTGATGGGCATGTCGAAAAGCTTAGCGGCGAGCCTGACGACGGCATCAAAGCGTTCTTCCGGGGCTGTATCGAGCAGCGCAAGTGCCTGCACGGCTCGAAGGCGCTCATCCTCGTTCGCGGGCAACGGCGCGACGGCGAAGTCCGTACTGAATTTCGCACCCTGCTGGCTTTTGCTCATTCCTTCTCAACTGTACCCGTGCTCCCGCTGCGAGGGTGAAACTCCGCTCGATACGGTTTCACAATGGAGCGTCCACACGAATCGAACCGGCGCTTGATGAAGTGTGCGGTTTCCAGGTCCGGGCTGAAGCTCATCAATGCACGATCGAGTTAATCGTTGAAAGCGTGCACGCGAACCGTGGATCCGGGGACGAGCACCGGGGCTGGCGATAGGAGAGCCGTCGCCGGCTCTGTGTAACCGATAACGTGTATGAACGGCTAAAACGGACGTGGTCCATCAAAGGAGGAAGACGGGACCACGTCCAGGTAGTTTACTCCATTCTTCTTAGCCCCCTGTGCATACGTCTCTCCAAAGTGCAGTTAACCACTTTTGCTTAAACCGTCGGTACTCATTTTGATGCCGTTAGGCCATACTCACTCGTATCTCAAAATGAGATCTTTCCGGGGCCGTTACCGTCTCAGAACTGCAGCTTCAGGCACAGACTTGCAAGACTGCTACAAAGAGATCGCTGAAGGGCCAAAGTGACCGTAGTGCCCGCAGGCCAGTTCAGACAGTACTCAGTCCACGGCTGCTACATGAGTTCGCCGGAGCGGACCGCCAGGATTGAATACTGGTTCGGTTCCGGCAAACACCCCATCACTTACCTGTCCCGCACCTCCAGCGGACTTGTTGAAGTGCCGCTGACCTGGTACTCCGAAAACGGCGGCTTATGGCACATAAGCTCTTCCCGTGACCGGCCCGACAATCCGCGCTCAGCAGAAAAATTACCGACTGCTGCCCTTTCTCTCGCACCGCCTGTCCAAAAATTACGACCGACATCTGTGCCCATTGCCGCGGCTCAGGTGAAGGGCACAATCTGCCTCTGGTGCCATCTCGAGACCAGCAGTCTGCGGCAGCGCTCCTGCGCCCGGCGTGATTCTGCCTGGGGCCGCAAAACTCGGCGCTCTACCGTTTCGGGACGCACCGTGGTGGCTGGTTTGCTCCCCGGAATCTGCAATGAGCCTGGCTGTGCGATGGACTATCGGGGATGTCAGTTCCCGCGGGTTCGAATTGCTTGCTCTTTCGATTACCGGCGCTCGCAAAGTCTTTGGACCACGCGCCACCTACGTAGTCTGTGTAAATACAATCAGTGTCGATTGCGCCCAGGCCCGAGTCGGACCGGTGGCGAAGTGCGTCGACTGGCACGACTCGACCGGTGAAGTCCCGAGTTGGCTGAGCCCCTACCTCGATGCGAATATGGCTGAAGGTGTTGCCTGGAAATTTGCGCCGCCCCGATTGTTCCCCGAACGTCATGTGCTCTCGCTGGATAACGATGTCATTCTGTGGTGCATGCCGCCCGCGATCAGGGACTGGCTCCAGGACACCGATGCGCTCCTCATAGCCGAAGACGTCCTGGCCTGTTACGGACAGTTTGCGCACCACTGTCCGAAAGAGCCGCGAAATTCCGGCATAGTGGGCATTCCGCCGCATTACGACCGCGGGTTCCACCTGCGTGCGCTCCTCGGTGAAGCGGGCGTGCGTCTGTCGTCTGAAGCTGATGAGCAAGGGTTGCAGGTCGCCTTGGTGACGTCCAGGAAGCACCGTGTCGTGAGCGTACGGGAAGTTGCAATTTGCGGCTACTTTCGCCCGCATCTGCTGGAACTGGGCTCATGTGGGGCGCATTTCGTGGGCGTTAACGTCAAGCAATATCCGGTCGCCCACGCGTTCTGGGACGGGATGAAAGCCGAGGTGCGGCAGCGACTTAGTCAGACATTCGGATAGCTGAGCTGCACCCGGCATCTCACACGCTAACTACTCATAATTCAGCTATTCACCCCGACTCGGCTATCCTCAATATTCACCATGGCCGCCACTCTCCTCGCTACGCCCGGCCCTGCACAGACTCATCTCACCTGGTCCGGCGACAGCAAGCGCCTTCTCTACGATGAGGCCAATCCGGTTTTGCCAGCCGGCAACACGCCCGGCACCGCCGTCAGGCAAAGAGCCGCGCTTGTCGCGGGCCACCCGGACTTCCTTCCGGACAGCTCTGGCCTTACCTGGGCGTTTATCAACCCCGCTGCTCGGCCCGTCGGGTCCAGGCCGTTCCATGCCGCGCGCAAAACCACCGCGCCCGGCATAGTCGAAACTCATGCGCATTTCCACGCTCACGTCCCTTCTATCGACAGGAATCGCATGATCCCTTATACCCCGCTCGTTCAAACCGGTGAATAGAATGCGCCCCGTCGCCCTGATTACCGGCGCGTCCAGTGGCATTGGAGAAACCTTCGCGCGCCAGCTTGCCGCGCGCGGCTACGATCTTGTCCTTGTAGCCCGCCGCGCCGACCGTCTCGAACAACTCGCCCTCGAACTGCCCACCACCGTGCAACCGCTCGTTGCAGACCTGCTGACGGATCACGGCCTCGCAGCTGTCGAGAACGCCATCCGCAATTGCACGAGCCTCGAACTGCTGGTCAACAACGCCGGGTTCGGAACTGTTGGTCGCTTCTGGGAAGCCAGTCTGTCCGGGCAGGAGAATATGCATCGCCTCCACGTGCTTGCCACCGTGCGTCTCAGCCACGCGGCTCTCAACCGCATGGCAAAAGGCGGCATCATCAATGTCTCGTCGGTAGCCGCATTCTCCAGCAGCGCGGGCAATGCCAGTTACTGCGCGACCAAGGCCTGGATGAATGCCTTCACCGAAGGTCTCGCCATGGATCTCCGCAACGCCCACTCTCCCATCCGCGTCCAGGCCCTCTGCCCCGGCTTCACCATCACCGAATTTCACGACACGATGGGTGTTGGTCGTGCAGGCATTCCCTCATTCCTGTGGCTGAAATCCGCAGACGTCGTCGCCGCCTCCCTCCGCGGCCTTGACCGCAACCAGATCATCGTCGTTCCCGGCTGGCAATACAAGGCGGTGGTAGCCTTCCTGCGCTATCTGCCCCTCTCTATCAAGCGCCGCATAGGCCGCCCCTTCCGGGACAAACGCGTATGACGGTCGAGTGTGTCCCCAACTTCTCCGAAGGCCGCAACCACGTCACCATCAGCGCACTCGCGCAGGCTGTCTCGCGTACACCGGGCGCGCGCCTGCTCGACCAAACCTCAGACCCCGACCACAACCGTACCGTCCTGACGTTGCTGGGCGACCCCGAATCCATAAGCAACGCGGCCCTGGCTGCCATCCGGGTAGCCGTTCAGACCATCGATCTCACCAAACAGACCGGAGTGCACCCGCGCATCGGAGCTGCCGACGTGGTCCCCTTCATCCCCCTCGAAGACATCACTCTGGAACAGTGCGCGGAATTCGCCCGCCAAACCGGGCAGCGTATCTGGAACGAACTCGGTGTGCCCGTCTATCTATACGAAGCCGCCGCCCTGCGTCCCGAATGCCGCCGTCTTGAATACATCCGGAAATATGCCCCGGTACTCCCGCCCGATTTCGGTATTCATCCCCACCCTACCGCCGGATGCTGCGTGGTCGGAGCCCGCAATTTCCTCATCGCCTGGAACATCAATCTCAATACCACTGACCTCTCCGCAGCTCGGACCATAGCCCGAGAAATCCGCGAATCCAGCGGAGGCCTCCCCGCCGTGAAAGCACTCGGCCTGCCCCTCGAATCGCGCAGCCAGGTCCAGGTCTCCATCAACCTGGTAGACTTCGGGATCACGCCCATGCACATCGTTTTCGATGCCGTCGCCGCCAGTTGCCGTCGGAAGGGCATTGAAATAGCCGGCAGTGAACTCATCGGAATGATCCCGCCTGCTGCGCTCGCCGCATCGGAAGGCTACGATTTGCACTGGCAAAACCTGACCGCTCAACGCATACTCACACTATGAAGAACCGATGCGCGCTGCTCTTCCTTGCACTCGCCTCGTCACAGGCCCAGACTCCTGTCGATCTTGTCACCCTGCGCTATATCGATCTGGCGCAAGGCACCGGCGCAGCTGCCGCGCCCGGCAAGCGCTTCACAGTTCACTACACCGGCAGGCTGAAAGACGGCACAAAGTTCGAATCCTCTGTAGACCGCAATGAGCCCTTCAAATTCGTTCAGGGCCGCCGCCAGGTAATCACCGGATGGGATATCGGTTTCGAAGGCATGAAAGTCGGGGGCAAACGCCGCCTTATCATCCCTTATCAGCTTGCCTATGGAGAGCAGGGAAGTGGCCCCATTCCGCCCAAAGCCGAACTGACCTTTGACATGGAGTTGCTCGACGTCGCCGATGCGCTTCCCTCACCGCCTGCGATTGACCTCCTGATTCCCTACGCAGATCTCGAAACCCGCGTCATCGCATTCGCAAAAGCGAAACCGGACGCCCCTGGTCTGGGCGACATCGTCAAAGCCAATCGCACCACTCTCGCCGCAGCCACCGAAGAGCCTGCCCCCGCCCTGTCCGGCAGCGTTGTCGAACAGTTAACAGGTAGCTTTGCCGCCGTCCATAAACAACTCGACTCCGCCCGCAATGGCTTCCTCAGCGGCGATGCCGAGGTCATGGGTAAACCTTCCACGCGCCGGGGGCTCTTCACCGCGCTCATCGCAAACATCGCCGAACAGTTGGGCAAGGCCGAGGGGACAAAATAGTGGCTTTCTGGAGTTGGTTCTGGACAGTGAATTTCATCATCGCGGGGAGTGCATTCGCCGCTATCGCGCTGGTCGTGGCTTTCAAGGGCGTGGCCGATCTCCGCACCATGCTCGCCGATCTCAAAGCAGCGCAGGTCTTAAGACAGCAAGACAGACAGCACGACAGAAAGCACGACAGGCATAACCGATGAATTTCAGCGCCATCGACTGGGTAATCGTCGTCGTCTACATCGCCATCACGCTCGCCGCAGGTCTCGCCGGCAAGAAGTACATCACCGACGCGACCGACTTCCTTCTCGCCGGCCGTCACCTCGGCAAGTTCATCGGCATCGCGACCCTCGCCGCTACAGAAATCGGCACCATCACGTTCATGTACTACGCGGAGCTCGGTTACAAAACCGGCTTCTCGTCCTTCATCAATGGCCTGATCGCAGGCGGAGTCATGATCTTCCTCGGCGCCACGGGCTTCATGATCTTCAAACTCCGCGACCTTGGCCTCACGACTGTCCCGGAGTTCTTCGAAGTTAAGTACAGCCGGCGCCTGCGCCTGATCGCCGGCATCCTCGTAGCCGTTGGAGGCCTGCTCAACATGGGCGTCTTCCTCAAAGTGGAAGGAACGTTCCTGACCATCATCGCGGGTCTGCCCCTTTCGGATCTCAAATGGACCATGACCGTGATCCTCTTTCTCGAACTCCTCTACACAGTCCTGGGTGGCATGGTCTCTGTCGTCATCACCGACTTCATTCAGTTCGTCATGCTGAGCATCGGCACCCTCCTCGTCACCGGCTACGTCATCTACACGGTCGGCTGGAGCAACATGCAGCACGCCGTCGCAACCAACATGGGGGCGAACGGCTTCAGTCCCATCTCCAATCCCGATTACGGCTGGGCATACATACTCTTCCAGATCCTTCTCTGGATGGCCGTGGACACCTGCTGGCAGACCACCGCCATGCGCACCTTCGCCACCAAAGACCCGGAGACCAGCAAAAAAGTCTTCTTCTGGACCGGCTTCATCTTCCTTGGTCGCGGCATGATGCCCATGCTCTGGGGAATTGGAGCGCTCGCCTACTTCGGCGCCGGGCACGATTCGCTTCAGGCCATGCCGGACATGATCGCCCGTATCCTGCCGACCGGCGTTCTCGGCATCGTGGTCGCGGGCATGCTCGCGGCCACCATGTCGGTCAACAGTTCCTATCTGCTTGGCTGGAGCTCAGTAATCTCACAGGACATCATCCTCCCTCTTCGCCGGGAGCCCCTGTCCCAAAATTCACAAGTGGTCCTGAACCGAACCGTCAACGTCTTCGTCAGCCTGTTCGTTCTCTTCTGGGGTGTCTGGTACGTCCTGCCCGGACCGGTCTATTTTTACCTGAACATCACCGGCACGCTTTTCCTGGCGGGAGCCTTCTCGGCCTTTATCGGAGGCCTGTTCTGGAAGCGCGCCAGCACCATCGGCGGATACTGCGCGCTGCTCGGAGGAGCTGTCGGGTCCGCTACCTATTTTTTCAAAATCCCCGCCGCCTATGCGGGCATGAGCGCCTTTCTACTCGCAGCGCTGGGAATGACTATCGGCTCCCTTTTATTTCCGAAATCATCGTCGAAGCTGATCTCGGCATGAGTTCTTCATTTCGCCGCCAGCGACTGCGCAACAATGCTTTGCGCCTCTGACACAATCTGATTCAGATGAGCCTGGCTCTTCAGGCTTTCCGCATATAGCTTGTAAATGTTTTCGGTCCCCGAAGGACGAGCCGCAAACCATCCGCCCGCTGTCGTCACCTTCAGGCCGCCGATTGGCGCATTGTTGCCGGGTGCCCGCGTGAGTTTCGCCTGGATCGGATCGCCCGCCAACTCCGCCGCGGTAACGGCTTCCGGCGTGAGTTTCTGGAACGCTGCCTTCTGTTCAGGGCTCGCCGGAGCGTCGATGCGCGTGTAATAAGACTGCCCGAACCTCGACGTCAAAGCCTTGTAGTGCTCGCCTGGATCATTACCTGTTACCGCTGTGATCTCAGCCGACAGCAGCCCCAGAATTAAGCCGTCTTTATCCGTTGTCCAAACCGTTCCGTTCCGTCTTAGAAAACTCGCCCCGGCACTCTCTTCGCCCCCAAAGCAGCACGATCCGTCGAACAGCCCAGGAGCAAACCACTTGAAGCCCACCGGCACTTCCCAAAGTGTGCGCTTCAGGTCTGCCACCACGCGATCAATCAGGCTGCTGCTCACCAGAGTCTTGCCAACCACCGCGCTGGAAGGCCAATCCGGCCGGTGCCCCAGCAGATACTGAATGCCAACCGCGAGGTAATGATTCGGGTTCAGAAGCCCGCTCGACCGCGTCACAATGCCGTGCCGGTCCGCGTCGGGATCGTTGCCCCAGGCAATGTCAAAGCTGTCCTTCAGCCCCACCAGTCCGGCCATCGCGTACGGGCTTGAACAGTCCATCCGGATCTTGCCGTCATGATCGACGGTCATGAAACCGAACTGCGGATCAGTATTCGGATTCACCACTTTGATCTTCAACCCGTAACGCTCTGCCGCAGGGACCCAATAAGCGAGTGAGGCTCCGCCCAGAGGATCGACACCGATACTTAACCCGGCCGCACGAATCGCCTCCATATCGATCACGTTCCCAAGATCGTCCACATAACCCTGAACGTAATCCTGCTCGTGCGTGGTGGAGGCCTTCCCTGCCATCCGCCTCACCTCACGATTGCGATTGATCAGCAGTTCATTCGCGCGGTCCTGAATGACTTTGGTAACAGCTGTATCGGCTGGTCCACCATCCGGCGGATTGTACTTGAACCCGCCATCCTCCGGCGGATTGTGCGAGGGCGTGATGACGATGCCATCCCCCAGACCATCCCTGCGCCCCCGGTTGTGTACGAGAATGGCGCGCGAGATTACCGGGGTCGGAGTGAAACCACCGCGCTCCTGAATCACAACGTCCACCCCGTTCGCGCCCAGCACCTCCAGAGCAGTCTGCTGCGCTGCGCCGGAGAGCGCGTG
>JAUZEU010000832.1 GCA_030838885.1 Bryobacterales bacterium
TGAAGGCACAAGTCCCCACATCCCAAGCAACAGGACTGACGCCGCTGTGGGCGCTGCCCCTCTGATCTTTATCAAATCTTCACCCTCCGGCGGATTCCCCGACGAATCGCCTTACATCTACATAAACGCAAACACGGCGAATTCGCAAGAGTTCCCTGGTTATAAATCTCTTGTTTTGAACACGTCCGAAATGGGCGAAGAGGCTGGGGTGAATTGGTGCGGCAAGCTTTCCCGCAGTCGGGTTCCCTTCAAACGGGCGGATATCTTCGTGTGGATTGACGACCGCGAAGCGGCGAAGGCGCAGCGCTCCAGAAGAGCAATAAATCGGCGATCCGATCGAAATTCATCCCACTTCGGATCCCCTCCAGCGACACCAGATGCACGTGTGGGCGCCGAATGCGGGTTCCAGACCCGGTTCGCCAAACCCGGCGTGCACCAGGGCAGGGCGCTTCCATCATCATCATCATGACCAGGCGCGCTGACGCACGCGGGCGAAACGGTATAGGCACGGCGGTCGGGCTGATCGCTGGTGCTTAAACCGCCTCAAGCAGCCGACTGTCCGGCGCGTCCGGCTGAACTAAATCTCCCCCAGATTCTGATACGAGCTCCCGAAATAAACCAGCGGACGCCCGTCCCGATAACCGGCATACAACACTTCCCCCAGCAGCACCGTATGGTCACCAGCTTCAAACGTCTGCGCCACCGCACATTCCAAATGCGCCAGCACGCCATCCAGCAGCGGTACTCCGGTTTCACCCCTGTGCCATTCAACATCCAGAAAGCGATTCTCCGAAGTGCTGCTGAACCGCCGCGAAAGATGCTGCTGGTGTTCCGCCAGAATGTTTATTGCAAAGTAACGGCTGGTCAGGAAGTGCCCCAGAATGGCGTTGCGGAGATCGATACTGACCAGAATCAAGGGCGGATCGAGCGAAACTGAGGAAAACGAATTCACCGTCATCCCATGCGGGTGACCGCGCTCATCCACCACGGTCACCACCGTAATACCGGTGGCGAAGCGCGCGCAAGTCTGACGGTACAGCAGCGGATCTACCGGCGCCAGTCGCTCCGCCTCCGTATTACCAGACCCCGGGCCGCCATTGTCCGGCCCCGGAGCGCTCTTGCTTGACATGGCGATAACCCTAATTCTATCATCGGTTTGTGCGTGCTGGTTTGGCCTCATGGGGTGCGGCACACGTGTGGAACAAAGGGAGGGTTATGTGATCAAGCTCGACATCATCAACGAAGTGGTCAACAAGACAGGTATTACCAAGACCAAGGCCGAAATGGCCGTTGAAACCGTCTTCGAGAAGATGAAACGCGCCCTCGAGCATGGCGACCGTATTGAACTCCGGGGATTCGGCGTGTTCACCGTCAAACCGCGCAAAACCGGCATCGGCCGCAACCCCCGCACAGGCGCGGAAGTCTCTATTCCCCCCGGCAAAGCGGTTCGCTTCAAACCCGGCAAGGAACTGCAGACGCTGCAGTAACGCTGACCGCTGCGGCGCCATCCAACATAGAGTGCGGGGCCTTTCGTGTTTCCAGAAGATTTAATCGAGCCCACTCCCGCCGCGCCCGCTTCGTTGCCCCGCTTTGAGCGGCCAGCCGACTCGCCACCACGTTCTCACCAGCCCTACCGCTTCACGCGTCCGAAACAGCGCCTTTGGTTGCATCTGCTACTGTTCGCCATTACGCTGTTCACCACCACTGTGGTGGGAGCGCACATGCAGTACAACTTCAGCCATAACCTGCCGTTCTTCGATATCGAGCGCTTTGCCGAAATATTCACCATCGGCCTGCAGAGCCCCGCTACGTTCGCCACAGGCTTACCTTTTTCGCTCACTCTGCTCACCATTTTGCTTGCTCATGAGATGGGCCATTACCTGACCTGCGTTTACTATGGTGTTGACGCCAGTCTGCCGTACTTTCTGCCCTCCCCCATGCCCGTCACCGGCACCTTCGGCGCGTTCATCCGAATCCGCTCGGCCATTTGCAGCAAACGCATCCTGTTCGATATCGGCATCGCCGGCCCCATAGCCGGGTTCATCTTCCTCCTGCCGGCGCTTGGCGTTGGCCTGGCTTTCTCGAAAATCCTGCCCGGCATTAACAACCAGGGCAGCATTCAACTCGGCGTGCCTGCGCTCGAATGGATCGCGCAGCGGTTCATCTTTCCTGGCACTCCCGCTTCAGATATATATCTTCACCCTGTCGCGCGCGCCGCATGGGTGGGGATGTTCGCCACTGCGATGAATCTGCTGCCGGTCGGCCAGCTGGATGGCGGCCACGTCGTATTCGCACTGATGAGCCGCGCGCAGAAATGGGTTACCAACTTCTTTCTGCTCGCCCTGCTGCCCATGGGAAAACTCTGGAATGGCTGGTGGTTCTGGGCCGTGATGCTCTTCTTCTTCGCCCGCAAACATCCACCCTTGTATGATGAAACGTCTATCGGAGTCCCGCGCATCCGCCTGGCAATCCTGGCACTCTGCATCTTCCTCCTTTGCTTCTCCATCGTGCCCATCAATGATTGAGGCGCTATGAAGAAGAAAGCCGGCAGATGAAGATCAGCGCTACCATAGTCACCCTCAACGAAGAGCGCAACGTCGCAAGGGCCATCGAAAGCCTGCGATGCGTGGACGAAATTCTCATTGTGGACAGCGGCTCGTCGGACCGTACGCGTGAGATCGCGGTACGCCTCGGCGCACGCGTTTTAAATGAGCCGTGGCGGGGCTATGCCGCCCAGAAAAACTTCGCCGCACAACAGGCCGTTCACTCGTGGATCCTCTCCCTGGATGCCGATGAGATGATATCCGAGGAACTCGAAGCCGACATCCTCGCCCTGAAAAAAGAAGGCCCGCGTTGCGACGGATACTCCATGCCGCGCCTCGCCCAATATCTGGGGCGCTGGATTCAGCACAGCGGCTGGTATCCCGACCGCAAAGTCCGCCTCTTCCATCGCGATCGTGCAGCATGGGTCGGCGAGTATGTTCACGAGAGTGTTCAGGTCAACGGCAACGTTGGCCGGCTCGATGGTAAGCTCCTGCATTTCACCTGCGACTCGCTCTCCGCTCACCTGCGCACCCTCGATCGCTACACGACGCTGGCAGCTGAACAACTGCGCGCCCGCCATGCAGCTGTGCCGCTGCGCCACCTCGTGCTTGATCCCGTGTGGACCTTCCTGCGCACGTACCTGCTCCAGCGCGGATTTCTCGACGGACCGCAGGGTCTCGCCATCGCCTGGATGGCCGCCCTCTATACCTTTCTGAAGTATGCCAAGGCCAGACAGGACCTGGTCCGCTGATGCGCATTCTGCACCTCGATAGCGGCCGCGAAATGCGCGGTGGCCAGTGGCAGGCGCTCCGCCTGCATCGCGGGCTGATCCAGGCGAGCCACGAGTCGCTGCTGCTCGCGCGCAAAGATTCCCCGCTGCTCGAAATGGCGAAGCAATGGCATCTCCCCGTAGAAGCGCTGCGGCCCCTCCGATTGGCTCACCTCACCCGCCGCTACGAACTGCTCCATGCGCACGACGCTCACAGCCACACCCTCGCGGCACTCTTCTCTCGCGTGCCGTTCGTTGTCTCACGCCGTGTGGCGTTCCCCGTTCGCGCCTCCGCCATTTCCCGCTGGAAGTACCGCAAACCCGAGCTGTTTCTCGCGGTATCGCACTTCGTTGCGCAACAGTTGAAGCTTGCGGGCATTCCGGACACTCGCATTGAAGTCGTTTACGATGGGGTCTCGGTCCCGGCCCAGGCCGCCAGCGGAGAAGCAGTGCTCGTCCCCTGGACCCTCGATCCTGAGAAGGGCATGAATCTGGCCCAGGCAGCCGCCGTTCGCGCCCGTGTTCCCTTGCGGATATCGAAAGACCTCGAAGCCGACCTGCCCGACGCCCGCGCGTTGGTCTACCTCTCCAGTTCCGAGGGCCTTGGCTCCGGAATCCTCCTTGCCATGGCGTATGGCACTGCCGTGATTGCCAGCAGCATCGGCGGCATTCCGGAACTTATCAACGATGGCGTTAACGGCATCCTTGTCCCGAACAAACTCGAAGCCGTCGCCGAGGCCTTTTCCCGTCTGAATCGACAATTGGGCGCCGCTGCTCGTCAAACCGTATTGGACCGCTTCACCGAACAACACATGCTCCGATCGACGCTGGGTGCATATACCAGGGCCTTGCATGCCTGAAGCGATTCTGGCCGGAGTCTTCGGTCTTCTCATCGGCAGCTTTCTGAACGTCTGTATCCATCGCTGGCCCCGTGATCTGTCAGTCGTCAGACCGCGCTCCCGCTGCCCCACCTGTCAGCGCCGGATCGCCGCATATGACAACATTCCCGTTCTAAGCTGGCTGCTGCTGCGGGCGCGATGCCGCCACTGCGCCGCGCCGATCCACTGGCGTTACCCCCTCGTCGAGATACTGACCGGCCTTTGTTTTTTCTGGTTTGTGGCGCAACGGGGCCTCAGCCCCGCCGCCCTCAAATATTGCGTGTTCGCGGCAATGCTGCTCGCTCTGACGTTCAGTGACCTGGAAACTTTGCTCCTGCCCGATCAGTTCACCATAGGCGGGTTCTTTATCGGCATCGCATTTGCACCTTTCGTCGAAATCCCCGACACGACTTTTAGGTTCGTGGCAAATCTGGCGGGAGCCAGTCCCGGTCCCCGAATCGCCTCAGTGGGTGAAGCTCTCCTCGGCTCCCTCTTGCCTGCCGGTGCTCTCTGGCTGACAGGCTGGCTGTTTGCAAAGCTTCGCGATAAAGAAGGTCTCGGTTTCGGAGATGTCAAAATGATCGCTATGATAGGCGCCTTTCTCGGTTTGCGCGGTGCGCTGCTCACCATCATTCTCGGATCGATAGCGGGGTCCGTCATCGGACTGATTTACATCAAAGCGACCCGGCAGGATACCGCCGA
>JAUZEU010000082.1 GCA_030838885.1 Bryobacterales bacterium
CGACCCCGGCGGCGTCCCCGGCCTGCTGCAAGACGCTCCAAACTTAGGATAGCCTCTTCCAGCTGTTCTTTCTCCTGCCGCAAATCGGCCAGGATTTTCGTCACGTCCATGTCGCTGCCTCCCTCAAGTTTTGTTCCGAACTGACGCTCGCTATATGGCTTGTGTTCCACAACCGGAACGTATACGCACATTTCATGCGAGCACAGATCAATTTGTAACCTATTCGGGTTACTCTGCGCAACCGATTTGTTCTATTTCCGGAACGATACTGTTAAGTGTGGTACCGGGACTAGCTGTTTATCGGAATTTGCGGCACGTTTTGCGGAGCTTTAGCAGCCCGCTTCCTCCAATAGAAGTAGAAGGGAAGTCCAAGCAGCATCAATACGATGCCTGTGATCGCCTGCTGCGGCTTGTCTATCAACGTACGTATTTCCAGTAAAGCCGCCCCGGCCAGAAACAATGCCGGAACAACCGGGTACCCCAATGTTTTATAGGGTCGCGGCAAGTCGGGACGCTTCCGTCGCAGAACGAAGACGGAAGCTGTCGCCATGGCATAAAGAATCCAGCTGCCAAATATCACAAAATTATAGAGATCATCGTATTTCCCTGAGAGCACCAGGACGCAGGACCATCCCGTTAGCATCATGATTGAGACGCCCGGCGTGTGAAATGCCGGGTGGACCCGCGCGGCGGACTTGAAGAACAAACCGTCGCGGGCGGCCGCGTACGGCACGCGCGCCCCAGATAAAATGGAGCCGTTCAGAGCGGCGAAGATCGAGATCATCGCCGCCATCGACACCGCAGCTGCCCCGGCCGGACCCTGCACCCGCTGCATCATTTCCGCCGCAACCAGCTTGTGTCCCGCCACCTCAGCAGGTGTTAGCACCCGGAAGTAAGCCCAGTTCGCCAGCATATAGATCGCAATTACGATGACGGTGCCGGCAATCAGCGCCAGCGGCAGGTTTCGCTTGGGGTTCCGAATTTCCGAAGCCACCATGCCGACATTATTCCAGCCGTCGTAGGCCCACAGGGCGGCTACCAGTGCCGCGATAAAGCCGGTCTGCAGGGGCGGGGCGGCCAGTGGCAGCGCCGCCGGTGTTGGGTGGGAGTACAGCAGCCCCGCCACAATCACGAATGCAATCAGCGCTACTTTCACCACCGTAACGGCAATCTGAACATTTCCGCCGATCCGGACGCCGAAATAATTCACCATTCCCAATGTGAGAATCAGCACGAGCGCGAAAATCTGACCATATTTGATCGGGAAGGGCCCTATCGTGACCCAGACTTTTTCGAATTCCGGGATGAAGTGTGCCGTGTATTCGAAGAACGCGGTCGCAAGTGTGGCGATGGAACCGCTCTTGGCGACGGAAAGCTGGGTCCAGCTGTATAAATACCCCCACATGGGGCCATACGCCTCGGTCAAATAGACGTATTCGCCGCCCGCGCCGGGCAGCGCGGCTGCCAGTTCGGCATAAGTGAGAGCGCCCGCCAGAGACAGCGCACCCCCCACCACCCAGACGAGGAACACCATATGAACGCTCCCCACGCTCTGGATCATGGTCTGCGGCACCCGGAAGATTCCGCTTCCGATCACCGTCCCGATCACAATGGCGAGTGCCGCCGCCAAGCCCAGATCCCGCCGCAGTTCGGTCATACCGCCGCCTTTCTGTTTCTCGAATTCCGGTCATTTAGAACAAACGAAGCCATGTAGCCAGTGCCGAATGTTACCGAGCTGCCGATCAACACCCACCAGGTAAACGGGATTTTCGTTTCCAGCTTGACGAACAGCATCACTGCGGCACCCGCCACAACTCCGGTGATTGCGGCGCGTTCGCCTGGCCGGTGCGTCAGGATTCCGAGCAGAAACACTCCCAGCAGAATACCCAGAGTGACCGAAGCGATGGAAAGCCCCGATTCGAGCACGGAGCCCCACTGGCTGGCGACCGCAGCAATCGCCGCCAGAACCGCGCCCCAGAAAATGGTGGAGAAGCGTGAGATTCGCAAATAATGCTCCGGACTATATCGCCCGCCGGTGAGAGGCTGATAGAAATCGACCACCGTGGCCGACGCCAGGGAATTCAGGGCCGCCGAAAGGTTCGCCATGGCGGCTGCCAGAATCGCCGCCATGGCGAGCCCCGCAACTCCGACCGGCAGTGAATCCCAAATGAACGCGGGATACAGTTGGTCTTCCGGGCCGACGATCGGCTTTCCATCCCGCAATACCCAGAGCATGACGCCGATGGTGAGAAACAGCGTGAACTGAACGAAAATCACAGCCCAGCTGGAAAGCAGCGCTAGGCGGCTCTGGCGTTCGTTCTTCGCGCTCAGAAGCCGTTGCACCACCAGTTGGTCCGTTCCATGGCTGGCCGTGGTCAGAAAACAGCCGCCAATCAGCCCTGCCCAGAAGGTATAAGGGTAGGTCCACGACCAGTGGAAATCAAACACCTGCAGTTTCCCGGCGGCCGAAGCGGTCTGCCAGACGTGCGGCAGTCCTCCGGGGATCTTGCCGGCGAGAATGAAAAAGCTCGCTGCCGCGCCCAGAACGTACATAATCATCTGGATCACGTCCGTCCAGATCACAGCAGTCATGCCGCCCTCAAACGTGTAGAACAGCGTCAGGCAGATGATGAGAAAAATCGAAGCCATTCCGCCGGTGTGCAGGATGATTGAAATCACGATGGAGATCGCAAACACGCGAACTCCCTCCGCCAGCGCCCGGGTGATCAGAAAAATGCCAGCTGTCACTTTGCGAACGCGCGGCCCGAAGCGACGCTCCATCAGCGCATAGGCGGTGAGAAGCTGGCCCTCGAAGTACCTGGGCAGGAAAAGAGCGGAGATAACGATGCGCGCCAACAGATACCCGAACACCACCTGTAAAAACACGAAGCTGCCTTTATAAGCCAGCGGTGGCGTGCCGATGATGGTAAGCGTGCTGGTCTCGGCCGAGACGATCGACAGCGCGATTGCCCACCACGGAGCGCTTCGGCCTCCCAGGAAGTAGTCCTTCAGCGAATTTCGGGACTGGCGAAAGCGCGCACCGAACCAGGTGACTCCGGCAAGATAGACGAGAATGACTGCGAGGTCGAAAGGGCGCTGATCGAAGAGACGCAAGGCTTGGGCGATTGTAACAGTTGTATCAGCGGTTGCTTTTCCGGTTCCGATCCGGCTCGGACGAACCCTTTGGCCAGACAGATGCTGACTGGATCGGGAACTGCTGAGTCACCCCGGACGTCCACTACAAGGAGCGGCCAGGATTGCTGGATCCATATGTGGTTCGGTATACTCCGCTTTTGCCGTCGTTCTTGAGATATCCTCTTAAGACTGGCCTCGGAGCCGGACCGGCAAGTTCGTTTTTTTAAAGAGGCGGGAGGCAACTGAAAGTGCATCATAGTTTGGCAAAACTGACATTGGGGCTGGTGGCGGCGGCGACCACGGCAACCACGGGGGCATGGGCTTATCCTTCGCCTGCACCGGAACCTTCGCCCGAGCCACAGGCTGCTCAGCAGGAATCGCCTTACAAAGACCAGGGCGAATATGATCTTGCCACTGCGGCCGGCAAAGAAACTGACGCGCAAAAGAAGCTTGACAAGCTGAAGGAGTGGGAGCAAAAGTATCCCGACAGCAAGCTCAAGAGCACCCGGACTGTTATGCAGGCGCAGGCGTATCTGGGCCTTGCGATGGCGGCGTATGGCAAGACTACTCCGCCGGAACTGCTGGACTCCGGGCAAAAAGCCGCGCAGACCATCGTAGACAATCTTGATAACTATTTTTCTCCTTCCGCCAAGCCGGCGGGGGCTACTGACGAGCAGTGGGCAGCTGCGCGCCACACCTTTGAACTCCAGGCGCACTCTGTTCTGGGCTGGGTAGCAATGGCCCGCAAAGAGGCTCCCAAGGCTGAGGAAGAATTCAAAAAGGTGCTCGCGCTCGATCCGAATGCGGCACAGGTCTCCTACTGGCTGGGAAGTGTCATTATCAGCCAGAAAAACGTAGCGCGTTACTCTGAAGCTCTGTATGACATCGCGCGATCGCTGGTTGTGACTGGCGCGGAGGCGCTTCCGCCTGCAGCAGCCGGCCCCTATGGCGACTACCTGAAGCGAGCGTACGTTGGCTACCATGGTGACGATTCGGGCCTGGAAGATCTGAAAAAGTTAGCCGCGGGTTCGGCATTGCCCCCGGCTGGTTTCCACGTCGACAGCGTTGCGGAACTTGAAACCAAGAAGTTTGGCGACATCGAAGCGTTCAATAAAGCTCATCCTGACGTTGCCCTGTGGCGTCAGATCCGCGACACACTGAAGAGCGATCAGGGCGATACGTATTTCGGGACTGTGAAAGGTTCGCAGATTCCGCCTCCGGAAGTCGGCTTCTTCAAGGCGAAGGTCGTCACGGTTAATGACAAAGATCTGGTCGTGAACGTTGATAACGCTGGTGGAGACGCGACCCTGAAGTTCGAAAAGGCCGTCAATGCAAAGGCCATCAACCCTGGTGACGCCCTGGAATTTAAGGCCGTGGTCGATTCGTTCGTGAAGGAGCCTTATATGCTGACGCTCACAATCGACGATCCGAAGGAAAGCATTAAGGGTCTGCCCGATAACGCTTTCTCTGCTGCGCCATCGACAAAGAAGGCGGGGCCGAAAAAGGTTGCGCCCAAAACGGTCAAAAAGAAGTAGCTTTTCATACCCGGCGCCACCGGAGTTCTCCGCCTGAATTCCGGTGGCGTTTCTAATTTTGCCCTTCCCTCCTTTCCCCCGTTCTTCCTGCAGTGCCTCCCCCGATTGTTAAGATGGAGGTGCTGTATGCCTCTCTATGAATACAAGTGCCATTCGTGCGGTGAAACTTTTGAAGTTCTTCAAAAGTTTGCCGATAAACCCGTCAAGACCCATGAAGGATGCGGAGGCGAGACTGAACGGCTGATATCGGCCACGGCATTTCATCTGAAAGGATCGGGTTGGTACGCCACGGATTACGCGAAGGGGAACGGGAACGCTCCCAAACCAGGTGACGCGAAACCCGGCGACGCGAAATCCGGTGACTCGAAATCCGGCGATTCTAATGCGGGTGATTCGAAGTCCGGCGAGAGCAAATCCTCCGAATCGGCTTCAGAAAAGAAGGCGTCTAAGGAATCGGGATCGGATTCCAGGTCGTCATCGGGCGATTCGAAACCGTTGGGGTCGGAATCGAAACCTGCGCCTGCGGTTTCAGCCGATTCGAAATAAAGAATTTTATGCTCGCTACCAGCACCGTCGCTGAAGAGATCCTCGATCTGAAAACGGATCGGCGCGCTATATTACTGGCCCATCACTATCAGGATGCCGAGATTCAGGAACTCGCAGATTTTGTGGGTGACAGCCTGGAACTGGCGCGTAAGGCCCACGAGGCGGAAGGCGACGTAATCGCGTTCTGCGGCGTTTGGTTCATGGCGGAGACCGCCAAGGTGCTGAACCCCTCCAGGATCGTCGTAGTGCCCGATAAAGACGCAAGCTGCAGTCTGGTAGAGGGCTGCCCGGTCGAGCCGATTCGCCAATACAAGCTCCGAAATCCGGATCACGTGATTGTGAGCTACATCAACACCTCCATTGAGGTGAAGGCGGAGTCCGATATTCTGTGCACGTCGCGCAATGCCGTCCAGGTGGTGAATTCAATTCCCGCCGAGAAGACGGTGCTCTTTCTGCCGGACCGGAATTTGGGGAACTACGTTCAGCAGCAGACCGGCCGCGCGAACATGAAGATCTGGCAGGGCTCGTGTATTGTCCACAACACCTTTCCGCTGCGCCGGTTGCTGGAAGCGAAGGAAGCGTATCCACGCGCCGTTGTTGTTGCCCATCCGGAATGTCCGGCGGACGTGCTGCGCCATTCCGATTTCATCGGCTCCACTTCTGCAATCATCGATTTTTGCCGCGACAGCACTGCGGAAGAGTTCATCGTGATGACCGAAAGCGGCGTAAATTTTTCGCTGGAGCGGGTCGCGCCTGGCAGGAAATTCCACTATGTCGCGAACGAAAACTGCAACTGCAGCGAGTGCCCGTTCATGCGGCTGAACACTTTGGAAAAACTGCGCGACTCATTGCTGTATCTGGAACCGCGAGTTGAACTGTCGGGTGATCTGATTGCCCGTGCGCTGGTACCGCTCGAACGAATGCTGGCCATTCGCTGAGAGAAAAAACTGTGACACCTTTGGCTGTGACACCTCTGAAAGACAAGTTCGGGCGAGTTCACGACAACCTGAGGATCAGCGTCACGGACCGCTGCAATATCCGCTGTTTTTACTGCATGCCCGAAGAAGGCGTTCAGTTCATGGACCGCGCGGAAATTCTCAACTTTGAAGAGATTGAGCGCTTTGTCCGTGCCGCCGTGCCTCTGGGCATTACCAAGCTCCGTCTTACCGGTGGCGAACCTCTGGTGAGACGCGATCTGCCGCGTCTGATCGAGCGGCTGGTGGCGATCCACGGCATTCGCGATATCGCGCTCACTACGAACGCTGTGCTGCTGGAAAAGCATGCGCAGGATCTCTATGCCGCTGGTCTGCGCCGCCTGAATATCCACCTGGATACCCTCGATCGCGAGCGCTTCAAATTCATCACTCGCCGGGATGATCTGCCGCGCGTGCTGGCTGGTATCGACGAGGCTGTCAGAGTGGGCTTCGAAAAGATTAAGCTCAACGTGGTCGCGGTGAAAGGCCTGATTGAACCCGACATCGTGCCTATGGCCCGCTATTGCCGCGAGCGCGGGTTTGAACCCCGGTATATCGAGTTCATGCCGCTCGATTCTCAATCGCTCTGGGACCGCAAGAAGGTGCTGTTCGCGGACGACATAATTGCCATGATCACGCGCGAGATCGGACCGCTGGAAGCGGTACCGGATGCGGACCCGCGCGCCCCTGCCACCGAGTACAGATATGCGGATGGCGTCGGGCGTCTGGGCTTCATCGCCTCTGTAAGCAAACCGTTCTGCCTGAACTGTAACCGGATTCGCCTCACCTCTGATGGCAAACTGCGGTACTGCCTGTTCGCGATCGATGAGACCGACGTGAAGGGCCTGCTCAGATCGCACGCGAGCGATGAAGAGATTGCGGCGGTGATTCGGCAGAACGTGTCCGAAAAATGGATTGGGCACGAAATTAATTCCGGTAAATTCATTCCGCCCCCCAGACCGATGTACGCCATCGGCGGTTAACGGAGGACACGCGGAAACCAGCCGCGTCTCTGCATATCCCGCTGGAACTTCTTTGCAAACCCGGTGTCTACTTCAGTGAAAACAGCTGCTCATTCCGAGCGACCGGTCACCGCGAATAAATAAAATCAGCTGCTGCGAAGGAGAACCTGATGTTCGATCAGACGTTCGTCAATACGCACGCGCATACCCGAAGGCCATGGACCGTGGCGGTCTCCCTTACCCTGCAAACCGGGCTGGTGGGGCTTATTATCCTGCTGCCGATGCTTCATCCCGAGATGCTGAAGCCGAAACCTCTCGAGATGGCGATTTATCTTCCAATGCGGGCAACCCCGCAGCCACCGCCTGAACTCAGAACGCCGCAGCGAGCGGCTAACGTCTCGCACCGGTTATTCACGGGGCCTCCTGTCCTCACCGTGCCCAGGAACATTCCAACACACGCAAATATGATCGCCGACGATGCGCCGAGTATGCCAATGGTCGGCGCCGTTTCCGGAGGGCAATTTGCGGGAATTCCCGGCATGTCGGACGCGCTGTTGCCGGCGCGAGTGCTTCCGGTCCCCGAGCCTGCTCCCGCGCCCGTGGCTAAACCCGCGCCACCAGCCGGTCCTGTCCACGTCAGCACGGGCGTCCAGGCAGCGCGACTCATCTTCGGCCCGAAGCCGCCTTATCCGCCGCTTGCGAAAGCCGCTCGTGTGCAGGGCAGCGTCCGGATTCAGGCCATCATCGCTGCCGATGGCTCCATCCGAAATCTGCGCGTAATGAGCGGGCCGCCGCTGCTGGTGAATGCTGCGCTCGCTGCCGTCCAGCAATGGCGTTATCAGCCAACGATGTTAAGCGGAAACGCAGTGGAAGTAATTACAGAAATCGACGTGAATTTCACCCTGAGTCAGTGATTCCGGCCTGCCAGTAATTCAACAACTCGATGCCGCGCTGTTCCACCACACTCCGCGCCCGTGGTGAGAGCAGCGCGGCCAGTTCGAGTTCCCGGCTTTCCTTCAGCCGCGTTTGGGCGCCGCGCAATTCAGGCCCCAGCCTTCCCGGGTGGCACATGAATTCCGTCAGCCCCGCGGGAAGCCGTTCCAGCGTTTGCGCCAGACTGTCTTCATTCAGCGTGCCCGTGATCTGGAAGCCCGCAAAATGGTCCGTGGTTCGCAAGCCATCCAGCGCCGAGGCAAACCCGGGGCGCATCACCCGCATTCCCAGGGTCACCGCGCGCTTTGTCCATTGCGCGCCCGTATCAATGCCGAAATCAAAAGGGCGCCGCACCCAGGGGATGCCGAATTCCCGCGCCGCACGCGCGACAGCCTCCAGCACAGGCGGCAGCAGGTGGGTGTGCTTGTGGGTGTCCAGGTGGCTCGGGCGTATTCCCGCCGCCATAATCTTGCTCACCTGCGCCGCTATTTCTTCGTACACCGGTATCTCGCGTCGCAACAGCGCCTGTACCAGTTCTTTAAGAGTCTGTGGCAGGCTGCGCGAAGGGTCTAGCACACTGCGGCCCTGCACCAGCACCAGGTGGCATCCGACGTCGAGCGTAGGGTGACCTGCCGCGAGGGCAACGGCATCTTCGAACGCATCGCCATTGGCCATCAGCGTGGTCGCGGTCAGAATACCGCTGTTGTGCGCCTCCACGATGCCTGCGTTCACATCTCGCGTGAAACCGAAATCGTCGGCGTTCACAATCAGCCGGATCCTGTCTCCGGAAGCCTTCATCAGAACAGCGTCAGCTTGATGGTCAGGAATTTCTTCGGATTCTTGTGCATGTCCGCCAACAGACCGTTCAACTCGCGTGAGACGCCGGTAGCAGAGTCGTACAGCTGCGGATTCACCATCAACTGCCCGATGGTTCCCTGGCCCGAATTCAACCTGTCGATAGAGACATTCACCTTTTGCGCAATGAGCGTCAGCTGTTTGGAGATTTCCTCGTCGGTCAGCAGCTTGCCTGCGGTGCCCTTGCCCGCGTTCAGGTTGTCCAGCATCTTCTTCGCTTCCTGAATGGTCGCGCGCGCCTCATCGGCGATCGCCGGGTCATAGAGAAGTTTACCTGCCGTGCCTTTGCCTTGTTGCACCTGCGCCATCATGTCGTCGGTCCGCTGAATCAGATGCCGAAAATCCTGGTAAAGCTCGTCGCTGTAAAGCACCTTGCTGATGGTGCCGTTACTGTTTTTAACATCCTTTACCAGTTGACCCACTTCGCCCGCCACGGCGTTTATGCGGTCATAAAGCGAATCGTCCTTGAGCAGCTTGCCCAGGTTGCCCTGGCCGGAGTCGACCACGGCCAGCAGACCATCCACCCGGCCCAGAATCGTCTGAAACTGGCCCAGCAGGCCGGATGCCTGTTCGAGTATCTCGGGGATATCCTGCGTTTGCAGCGACGCGATTTCGCCGCTTTCCTCCACATGCTTCGGATGCGTGCCTTTGGTGATGTTGATGTACTTATCACCCAGCAGGTTGGAGGCGCTGATGGCTGCCTTTGAGTCGTCGGGTATCAGATTGAGATACTTTTTCGAGATCTTCATCTGAATTTCGACGGTTCGCTTCGGATCGCGCGAGCCGGAAAGCTGCACTTTGCTGATGTGGCCAATGAAGATGCCGTTCAGCCGCACCTGAGCGTTCTCCGCCATACCTGCGGAATCCTGCATGTATGTCCGAAGCTGAAACTCACCACTGAGGAAGTTGCTCTGCGAAGTCAGCAGAAAAATGAGCGCGCCTGCGATAGCCATCGCGATGGATGCCGTGATTCCGACCCGCAACTGTGCCCAGCTAACTTTTTTCTGCGATGCCATAGGCTTGTGTCATTTATGCCGCTCTGCTCACGATGAAGGCTCCGGACGCTTCACAAACTTTGATATATAGGAATCGGAAGAAGCTTCGAGTTCCGCCTGCTTACCTTCAAAAACCAGGCGGCCCTCACGCAGAACCATGAAGATAGTATTCGTTCCCGTCTCCCCGGCAGGATCGAGTCTGCCACTTTCCGGATTGTACCGAAAGTTCGCGACCAGGTTCCCGTCCTGATAACGATGAGTCACCACCAGAGCCGTCGTATTGTCCATGTCGCGCTCCTTCACGATGAGCGCCATGATGGTGTGAGCGGTGATCGGGTCAAGGCCCGCCGTTGGAGAATCGTACAACAGCAGAGGCGGCTTCGTGACAACGGCGCGGGCGATGGCCACCCGCCGTCGCATCCCGCCCGAAAGCTCGCTCGGGTACTTCTCCATCGTCTGTTCGAGTTCGACAAAGCGTAATGAGTCCCGCACGGCCGGTTCCATTTGCTCGCGCGGAATGCGGTTCGCTGTCTGGTTCAGCAGCGGATAAGCCACGTTTTGACCCACCGTCATAGAGTCGAAAAGGGCGCTTTCCTGAAACAGCATTCCCAGCTTCGACCGCAGCTGAAACAGCTCGCTTTCCGGGGAGTTCGTGACCTTTTGTCCGAAAAGAAGAACATCGCCTTCGGCAGCGCGGTTCAGCACCATCGCTGTCTTCAAAAGAACAGTTTTGCCGCTTCCTGCCGCTCCGAGAATAATGCGGGTTTCGCCCTCTTTCACATCGAAGGAGATCTTATCGAGCGCGCGGACATCATCGTCGAAAACCACGCTGGTGTTCTCGAAACGAAGAAGGCTGCTGTTTGACGGCGTCATCAATAGCCCGAGTACTTTACGAAGATCAGGCCCATGAAGAGGTTCAGAACCAGGATCAGAACGGATGCGGCGACCATCGCCTGCGTTGTCGCCCGGCCCACGCCCTGCGTTCCACCCGAGGCGCGCAGACCGTAGAAGCAGCCAATCAGCGCGATAACAAACGCGTAGATGAAAGGTTTCAGCAGGCCCTGCACCACGTCGCTCCAGCCCAGCGCGCGCCATGCCTGCGACCAGTACTGCAGCCAGTCCAGATCGTAGATGAGTTTCCCAATCAGCCAGCCACCGAGCATTCCGACGAAATCGTCGATCACGGTCAGGCAGGGCAGCATCACTGCCGTCGCGATCAGCCGCGGTGTGACCAGTTTCTGCACGGGATCCGTACCCAGCGCTCGCATAGCATCGATCTGCTCCGTCACCTTCATCGACCCGAGTTCGCTCGCGATACCCGAAGAGTTCCGGCCCGCCACCATCAGCGACGTGAGCACCGGTCCCAGTTCGCGCACCAGAATGATGGAAACAACGGTGCCGGTTCTGCCTGTCTGCCCGTACTGCTGCAGGGCACGGCCCATCTGCAGTGCCATAACCGCGCCGGAGAAGAAGCCCGTCAATAGAACAATAGGAAGGCTGCCGACCCCAATGGAGTCCATTTGCAGCTTAATGTCGTCGGAATAGTGAGGCTTGCGAGTAATATTCCGGAGCGCCCGGCCCGTGAGCAGGTAGAACTCCTGAATCGCGAGCGTTGGGCCCTTTAGAAACTCAAACACACGAAACCGATGCTAGCATACGAGTGACGAATGAAGGGTTTAACCGATGTTCCGGGTATTTTGGTTGGCCATGCCAGCGACCTCGAAGCGCTCACCGGTTGCACTGTAATTCTGTGCGGCAGCGATGCGGTTGGAGGGGTGGATGTGCGGGGATCGGCCACCGGCTCCTGTGAACTGGACACGCTGAACCCTGGCCATGTGACGCCTAACATTCATGCCATTGTGCTGGCCGGTGGAAGCGCGTTTGGTTTGGAATCACTGTCGGGAGTTCGGCGGGTCCTGGAGAAGCGCCGGATCGGATTTCAGACACCCGCCGCTGTTGTGCCTATTGTTCCTGGGGCTATTCTCTATGATCTTGGAATTGGCAGGGCGGATGTTCGTCCCGGGCGCGAGATGGGCGAGAAGGCAACCCTGGCTGCCACTGACGGACCGGTTGTGGAAGGCAATGTGGGTGCCGGAACAGGGGCGACGGTGGGCAAGATGCTTGGGATGAAGCAGGCCATGAAA
>JAUZEU010000834.1 GCA_030838885.1 Bryobacterales bacterium
AATTGAAGTGCAGGAGGGCAGATGGCGGGTGCTGGAACAACTGGTCTGAATCTGACTGAATTTCACAACGAACCGTACACCGATTTCACACTGCGGGGCAATCGCGCACGCATGGAAGAGGCCCAGAATAAGGTTCGGACGCTGCTGGGGCGCGAGTACGACCTGCTGCTGGGCGGCGAACGTGTCCGCACCGATGAGAAGCTCCGCTCGATGAATCCGGCACGACCTTCGGAATTGGTAGGAGTCGTCCAGAAAGCTACGGTTGAGATGGCGGCGCAGGCTGTTCAGACGGCGTATGCGAACTTTCCTCTCTGGAGCAGGACACCTGCGGAAGACCGCATCCGAATGGCGATGCGGGTGGCCGACATCATTCGACGACGCAAATTCGAGTTCGACGCCTGGCTGGTTTTTGAAGCCGGCAAGACCTGGCCCGAGGCGGAAGCGGAAGTTGCCGAAGCAATCGACTTTTGCGAGTATTACGCGAGAGAAATGGCTCGCCTGGCGGGGGCGCAACCGGTGGTCCAGTTACGGGGCGAGCGCGATGAGATGCGCTATCTGGCGCTGGGTGTGGGCGTGGTCATCCCGCCATGGAATTTCGCCCTGGCCATTCTGTGCGGCATGACGATCGCCGCGCTGGTAGCGGGTAATACGGTCATTATCAAGCCTTCGAGCGAGACGCCGGTGATCGCGGCAATCTTCGCCCAGACGCTGCTGGACGCGGGGTTCCCCGCAAGCTCCTTCTGCTTTGTGACAGGAAGCGGTGCGAAAATAGGCGACGCGCTGGTGGCGCATCCGAAGACACGGTTCGTGTCGTTCACCGGTTCACGCGATGTTGGGTTGCATATCAACGAACTCGCGGCGAAAGCGCAACCGGGGCAAGTCTGGATCAAACGCGTGGTGGCGGAAATGGGCGGCAAAGACGCCATTATCGTGGATGCTGAGTGCGATCTGGAAGCGGCCGTGGAAGGCGTTGCGGTCTCTGCGTTCGGCTACCAGGGGCAGAAGTGTTCAGCGTGCTCCCGTGCAATCGTTCATGCCAACGTTTATGACAGTTTTGTCGAGAAGCTGAAAGCGCGGACGGAGCAGATTCGCGTAGGCGAGCCGGACAAGCCGGAGTTTTATATGGGCCCCGTAATCAGCGCGGGTGCGAAGCGATCAATCGAGCAATACATCGAAGTTGGTAAGGGCGAGGGTCGTCTGGTGACAGGCGGAACAGAAGTTGGGGGAGACGGGTACTATGTGCCGCCGACGGTGATTGCCGATGTGGATGCGAAGTCCCGCGTGTTTCAGGAAGAGATCTTCGGGCCGGTGCTGGCTGTGGCAAAAGCAGCGAATTTCGATGAAGCGCTTGCGATGGCAAACGATTCCGTTTATGGCTTGACGGGCGCGATCTATTCGAACAACGCGGAACATGTCCGCCGTGCGCGTGACGAATTCTTCGTTGGAAATATGTATATCAACCGGAAGTGTACCGGGGCTATGGTGGGCGCTCATCCGTTCGGCGGATTCAATATGTCGGGCACAGATTCGAAAGCCGGCGGCCCGGATTATCTGCTGTTATTCCTGCAGGCGAAATCCATCGCGGAAAAAGTTTAACGCTTTGTCGCCAAGCCTTGTTCTTTTTGATATCGACGGGACTCTGGTGCGGCGCACGGGCCCGTACCATCGCCAGGCGTTGGTAGATGCGGTTCGCATCGTGACTGGCCTGGACACAACCACCGAAGGTATTCCGGTGCACGGGATGCTGGATCCCGATATTCTGACTTTGATGCTGCAGAGCGCGGGCTATGCAGACGATCAAATCCGGAAGGTCCTGCCGGCCATTTTCACAGCAGCTGAGGACGTTTACGAAGCCGCTGTTCCGGAACTGCGGGACAGGTGCTGCCCCGGTGTGCCGCCTCTGCTGGCCGAACTACATGAGCGCCGGATTCCGGTTGCGCTGGTGACAGGCAATCTCACCCGAATCGGTTGGCGTAAACTCGAGCGCGCCGGGCTCCATCATTTTTTCCGGTTCGGCGCTTTCGGCGAGATGGCGGCCACGCGCGGAGGCCTTGCCCGACTCGCGATCGAACGCGCCCGGAGCGAAGGCCTGATCGACGGGGATGCGAATATCTCGCTCATTGGCGATGCCCCTCAGGATGTCCGTGCCGCGCAGGAGAACCGGATCCAGTCCATCGCGGTGCGCACCGGGATCACGCCTCCCGGCGACCTGGAAGCCTGCAGGCCCGATTACCTTCTGGACGATCTGACACAGCTCCATATGTCCATCATCTAAAATGGTCTTTGCCCAACAGACTTCTCTCGCGCCCGGCTGACTGGCCGCTGCTTTATCTTGCAGTGTCGCTCACCACGGCAGCCACACTGCTGCTCGAACTCGCGCTCACACGCATTTTTTCAGTTGTTTTTTATTACCATTTTGCGTTCCTTGCCATTTCGACGGCCCTGTTCGGGCTGGGCGTCGGCGGCGTTCTTTCCTATGTGGTTTCGGGGTGGAAAGGCACACTGTTCCGGAAGATCGGCTGCCTTAGTCTTGCCAATTCCTGTCTGGCGCTTGTCAGCGTTTTGGTGGTCCTGACTCGTGGTACCGATATCGGCACGTTCGATCTGGCGCTGATCTATTTCACGAACTCTCTGCCGTTTATCGGGTCGGGAATTATCGTTTCGCTGGTTATCAATGAGACGATCGAACGCGTTGACAAGGTCTACTTCTTCGATCTTCTGGGGGCTGGGGCAGGGTGTCTTGCGCTCGTCGCGCTTCTCAACGCGATTGGCGGGCCAAACACAGTGATTGCGGTTTCCGTGTTGTTTGCCGCTGCGGGCGCGATCTGGTTCAGCCTGGACGGCCTGAAGTTCGGGCGCATTGTCAGCGTAGGTGTTGGCCTCTCGTTCACCCTGCTGGTCATCGCGAATGTGAAGTACAAGGTGATCGAAGTCCACTACGCCAAGGGCCTGAAACTGCATGAAGAGCAGTTCGTCAAATGGAACCCCATTTCGCGCATCGGCCTTGCCAAAGATAAAGATGCGGGCGAGATGATCTACATCGACGCAGATGCTTCTACTGCAATTGCGAATTTTGATTTCGACCATCTGACGCCGGATCAGATGAACGACCTGCTGCACCAGGGCCCGGGGATTCCCTATCGTTTGCGCCCAGGCGCCAAGACGCTGGTGATCGGTCCTGGAGGTGGTTGGGATATCGCACGCGCACTTGCTACGGGCAGCAAAGATGTCACAGGTGTTGAGATCAACCCCATCATCGGGACCACCATCATGCGTGAGAAGTTTCCGCACCTGAGCCGCAATCTTTATCTGCGCCCCGATGTTCACATCAACATTGAAGACGGACGCAGTTTCGTGCGACGCAGCCCGGAGAAGTATCAGGTGATTCAGGCAACGCTGGTGGATACGTGGGCGTCCACGGCAGCCGGCGCTTTCGCGCTTTCCGAGAACAATCTTTACACCACCGATGCGTTTCGTGATTATCTGTCGCACCTGACCGAGGACGGCGTGCTGACGTTCACCCGGTGGGGCTTCGATCCGCCGCGCGAGTCGTTGCGCCTGCTGTCACTGGCCATGAGCGCGCTGAAGGATTTGGGGGAGACCAATCCCGCCAGGCACGTGATTGTAGGGCGCGCCGGAGGGAAAGCGGAGCTCGCCGGATGGGGCGCAACCGACACGGTGATGTTTTCGCGCAAGCCGTTCAGCGATGCCGATGTTGCGCGCGCTCGTGAGGCGCTGGAGCAGGCGCACATGTCCGCGGTCTATCTGCCCGGCGATGGCCCGGCGAATCAGTTCGGCCAGTTGCTTCTGGCGCCGGATCCCTCTGCATATCAACGCAATTATCAGTTCGATATCACACCTGTTGACGATAATCGGCCGTTCTTCTTCTACACGGTGCAACCCCGTGATTTGGCGCAGTTCATTCTCTCCACCGGCGGCAAGTCAGCGGACCAGAAGGTGAACATTGCAGTGCCAAAACTCTTCTCGGCGATGACGGTCAGTGTTATTGCTGTCGCAGTGATTTTACTGTTGCCGCCGCTGGTGCTCGGCACGCGCCTGCCGGCGGACGGCGCGGCGCGGGGATTCCTCTTTTACTTTCTTGCCATCGGTGCGGGATACATTCTGATCGAGGTCGCACTGATCCAGAAGTTCGTGCTCTTTCTGGGTCATCCGACATACGCACTCACGGTCGTGATCTTTTCAATGCTGGTTTCCAGCGGCGCGGGAAGCTTTCTGAGCCGGAAGATCGTGCGCGATCAGCCCGGCCGTTTAATGGCTGCACTCGCTATAGCAGCAGCGCTGGTTTGCATACTGGCGGCTGTCGTTCAGCCGGTGTTGAGCGCCGGTGTCGGGCTCCCTCTCCCGGTTAAAATCCTCGCGACGGTAGCGATGATTGCGCCTGCCGGTTTCGTGATGGGACTGCCGTTTCCGACCGGTTTGCGGATGCTGGAGCGAGCGCATCAGGCCTCCGTGCGCTGGGCATGGTCGCTCAACGCAGCGGCCAGCGTCCTCGGTTCCGTCGGCGCGCTGGTGCTGGCACTGTACCTTGGCCTGGTCGCTACGCTGCTGATCGGCGGCGGGCTGTATCTGGTTGCCCTGGCCGTTACTGCGGTGAGCCCTGTGGCGCGCCAGCTGGCACGGTCGGTGTAGGCGGCTTACCGGCGTCGAGATTGTCCCAGTTCAGGATCGCGTTGAAAGCGAGGAAATAAGTCCCCTGCGTCTGCCAGCGCCAAAACGGACGGAGCGCGAACATGACGATGTGCCCTTTGCCAACGGGCATGTCGATGGCGAGGGCGCGGTTGGCAAGAGCTTCACCGCCATTGAGCGTGCCCGACAGCAGTATGTCGCTGGCGTTCGGCGGGAACTGCATCACAACGCGGGGGCGAGGGGCTTGCGGCAGGTCAGGATTGCCGCCACGACCGCCGCCGTCACGTCCCCCACCACCAGGGCCGGCGGCTTGTCCGGGTACTGGTGTCACCGGACCGGCGCCGCCCAGCACCGGAGCGGGAGGCAGCGCGGGGTTGCTTTCATATGGCGCTACACGGACGGGAGTCGCGTTCGGCGTGACCATCTGCCCTGGCCCGACTGCTACTGCAGCGCCCGCACCAGTTCCGGCGGCTGCTACCGCGAATACCGGATCCTGATTGAAGTAAACCGGCAGATCCTTTTCGGAATAACCGTACGCGATAGGGCTCTTCAGATCGGTAAACACGCCGCGCATGATGGAACCTCGTGCGAACAACTGAGCCGGATGCTCGACAGTAACTCCCGCTGAAATACCCGCTTCCGAGACAAGGGAAGCAGTAGAGCCCTCGGTGATCAGGGTGCCTCCTGCACGAACGAACTTCTCCAGTTCCGCCAGGCCTTCCAGACCCATACCGCCGCGAATGTCGTCGCTTTGATCCACCGCGCCCAGGTTGGGTGTGAGTTCTGACTTTTTGTAAGGGATGGGTTGTGTGCCGCTCATGGCAATGCCGTTCAGCATGTTTTGCAATGTGCCCCCGGTATGCGGGAACAGGATCACGTCATACTTCGACTGCAGATTCCCCTCCCGCAATTTCTGATCCGCAAAGTATGTGTACGGCACCCCGTAATGATCGAGAGCGGCGCGCACCCAGCCTTCATCCTGCGTGCGTAACCACGAGTGTACGTAGCCGATGCGCGGCACTTTCATTTCATGCGTCTTGACCGTAGGGGCAGTGGCGACCGCGATCGCTTTCAGCCCCAGATCCCTCAGCGAAGCATCCATCGCTGCGCGGTCCGCATTGGGAATGATGAAGGACCCGGCCCGGAGCTTCACTCCGTTCAACTCAAAATCGTCTTCGGCCGCAAGCATGGTCGCTCCGGCATTGCGGAACCGGAATGCCATCAGCGCGTTGTCCGTGGTGTGCTCGATTACCAGCGTAGTGCCAGCCGCATCAATGCCACCTGTAGGCTTCGCTTCTGCCGCCAGCAGCGTCATGCGCTGATCGAGCACCGCCTTGCTCGCGACAGGAATTACCTGCACGTTACGCATGTAAGACATGGTCCAGCCCGTATCGTCATAAGGGCGCGGGTTAGCGGGCGGATAATTCTGAACGCTCATATACATGTCCACCAGAGTCCGATACGGCTGATCCGCCCGGATCACGTAATCGCCTGCGGCGACGTTGAGAGTGCCGGCCTGAAAAGCTGCGTCTGCGCGATGGATTTCCACGCCCTGACGGCGGAGTTCATTCACCAGATCGGCGGCGTCCACACGGCGCCGCTGGGCTGCAGGCACAACCCACCCAAAAGTAGGGCCATCTTTGCCTTTCTCTATGGAGCGCTTGTTCTTGGCGTAGTAATTCTCCAGATAAAGCTCACGGTCCATGCCGACTTTATGGATAGCCAGCATCAGCGCCGATTCCTGGATGTTCGTGTTGTTCCGCGGCCCCCACTCGATAGAGGGCAACGGCGGATTCGGGCGATACCACTCGCGGCTGGTTACAGTTGGCTGCAGTTGCAGATCGGCGTTCACATCGGGGCCATAACTCTGCACTTCGTAGAAGCGTCCGAACGCGTTGTGCGTCATCGGTATCCACAGCAGGTAGTTGGGAACCCAGCCGTCGTAAAAACCATAGGTCCACACGCCGGGCACGCCGCGCCGGGCCATTTCCATCGTCTCGGTTTCGGCCAACAGCCACCATTCATCTACGGCAATCGGATCGAGCGAATTATTGTAAGGGCCAGTGCCGGTAGAGATGTACAGGTAAGACTGGGCTTCGTGCAGATCGTGACCCACCGTTGGATGCCAGTCCAGGAACATCTTCGTCAGGTTTTGCGTGAGCTTCAGATACTGGCCCATGCCATCACGGTTGTTATCGTGCTGCACATATTTCCCCCAGTACATCAGGGGGAGGGCGGGGCTTGCCGGTCTTCTTGCCGTAATACCAGGTGTCCACCTGCTTCTCACGCCCGTCCACTTCCACCACCGGCGTGAGGAACGTAATCACGTTGCTCCGGATTGACTGGACGAACGGCGTTTCTTCCACGATCAGCCGGTAGGCCAGTTCGATCAGCATCTCCGGCCCGCCGGTCTCAGGCGAATGCACGCCGCTCATGGCCCAGTAAATCGGCTTGGCGGCGTGGAACAATTCTTTCGCCTGCTGTTCGGTGATCTTACGCGGATCCCCGAGTCTCGCAAGCATATCTTTGTACTGATCCAGTTGTTTGATCGTAGCTTCGTCTGCAATGGCGAGCACCACCATGTCGCGACCTTCTTCGGTCTGCCCGATCTTCCAGAACTTTGCGCGCGGCGAGGCCTGTGCCAGCGCTGCGTAGTACCGGTTGATGTCTTTCGCGTAAGTGAGTTCACCGGGCTCGCCTGGAATGCGCCCCAGAAACTTTAAAGGCGAAGGCACCGTATCGGAAGCCGGCATGTGGTCCACAAGCTCGGTGGTGATCCGTGGATCCTGCAGATATTCTTTGATGAGCTTCGTGTACTCCTCATCCTGCTTCTGCGGCGCGAGCGCGGCCGATGCCGGTGCAGGTCGAGTCTTCGCCTTTTTACTCAGGGCAGCCGGCGCAAGGGCGCCGAGACTCACCAACGCCATTACGAGCAGACGGATTCTCATGCGGTGAAAGCCTCCGAAACATGCCTGTGAACAGGCGTTCTCAGCAGTATAGCCGCCCGCCTGGAGTTGGGCGTAATCGCCGCAACTCTTTTTTGCTATCAGCGGGAGCGAACAGCCTCATTCTCTAATACAACCCATTAAGATCAGAATATATATGGATTTATTCCGCTCGCTTTTCGGCGCAGGGGATTTCATGTCTCATGGCCATTGTTATCTCTGGATTCCCTCGCTGGTTCGCCTGCATGCCGTGTCCGATCTCGCAATTGCAATTGCTTACATTGCTATTTCCTGCACGCTCGTACTGTTCGTCCGCCGTACTCCGGGCCCAATTCCGTTCCGCTGGATGTTCCTGTCCTTCGGTCTGTTTATCGTCGCCTGTGCTTTCACCCATCTGCTCGAAGTCTGGACCATCTGGGTGCCCGTTTACTGGCTTTCCGGCGGTGTCAAAGTGATTACGGCTCTGGCATCGGTCACCACGGCTGTGGCGCTGCCTCCGCTTATCCCCAAAGCGCGGGACCTGTTGCGCGTCGCTGAACTGTCGGGCCAGCATCGTGCCGAACTGGAAGCCAGCAATGCCGCGCTGCAGCGCGAAATCGCCGAGCGCACGCGCGCGGAGGAGGAGATTCGCCGTCTGAATTCCGCCCTGGAGACCCGCGTGGAAGAGCGGACCAGGGCGTTGGCCCGCGCTAACGAAGCACTCATGCAAACCGCCGCCATTGTGCAGTATTCGCAGGATGCGATATACCGGACCGCATCAGACACCAGGATCATCAGCTGGAATCCCGCGGCGGAACGTCTTTTTGGGTATCCGGCAGGCGAAATCCTGGGCCAAAGTTCTTTCGTCCTGGTGCCGCCCGACCGGGTCGATGAATCGCGTACCATCCTGGAATGCCTGAGAAACGGCGAAATTGTGGAGCATCTGGAAACCGCTCGACAGCGCCGGGACGGCGTTGTGTTCGACGCGAGTCTGACCGTGTCTCCCATTCTGAATGCCAGTGGCAGCTATGCCGGAGCGTCCGTTATAGCCCGTGACATCACGGAATCCAAACGCGCGGAATCCCACCTGCGCGAAACTCAGAAACTGGAAAGCCTCGGTCTGATCGCCGGCGGCGTGGCGCACGATTTTAATAATCTGCTTGTCGGCATTCTGGGGAACGCGAGTATGGCGCTCGAGTCGCTCGCCCCCTCAAATCCGGACCGCATTTTGATAGAGCATGTAGTCTCCGCTTCCGAGAAGGCCGCCGGGCTTACCCGGCAACTGCTTGCTTACGCCGGAAAGGGCCGCTTCGTTACGCAGAAGGTGGATTTCTCGAGGCTGGTGCGGGAAATCAGCACCCTGATACACGCCAGTATTCCGCGCACGGTCAGGATCCGTCTCGAACTCGACGATGACCTGCCTGTGGTGGAGGCTGACCCCGGGCAACTGCAACAACTCATCATGAACCTTGTGATCAACGGGGCTGAAGCCGTACCTGACGGCGAGCAGGGTACCGTTCTGGTGACCACCGCAGTTCAGGACGTGGATGAAACCTACCTCCGGAACAACTGGTCGGACCAGGCGGTCGCTACCGGCTCTTACGTCATGGTGGAAGTGCATGATACCGGCTCCGGTATGACCGCCGAAACACGGGCCAGAATTTTCGACCCATTTTTTACCACGAAGTTCACCGGCCGGGGCCTCGGGCTTGCGGCGGTAATCGGCATCGTGCGTGGCCACAAGGGTCTGATTCGCGTGTACAGTATTCCGGGTAAGGGAAGTACCTTCAAGATTCTGCTGCCTGCCGCCTCCGGAACGGCTGAAGCCCCCCCTTCAGGTCAGACAAACGACAAGCTGCGGGGTAGCGGGACCATCCTGATCGTCGACGACGAACCCACTGTGCTTGGCATGGCGAAGAAGGCGCTCGAACGGTTTGGGTACAAGGTGCTGACCGCGGCAAATGGCGCCGAGGGCATCAAAGTATTTCAGGAACACCTGAGCGAGGTCGCGGCGGTGTTGCTGGACATGACAATGCCGGTGATGAGCGGTGATGAAACATTCCGACGGTTGCGAGCCCTTCACCCGGGCGTACGCGTGATTCTGAGCAGCGGATACAACGAAGTGGAAGCTGTGCGCCGGTTCACTACCAAGGGGCTCGCCGGATTCATTCAGAAACCCTACACCGCCGCGCAGTTGGCGGAAGTGATTAAAGGCGGGATCAGCAAGACCCAACGAGAGGGTTAGTGCTTCTGCTGTACTGATTGCGCCACCTTCAGTCCGTACTCCCGGGCTTTCGCGATGACAGCAGGCTGGTCCAGAGTGAGCACGCGCCGGTCACGGACGATCTCCCGCCCGTTCACCACCACGTCAAGCACGTTCGAGCCCTTGAGGGCGTAGACTAACTGGGAGTAAACGTCGTACATCGGAACGGCATTGGGAGCGTCCAGATCGATCGTGATCAGATCCGCGCGCTTGCCTGTCTCCAGCGAGCCGATTTCTTTTTCCAAACCCAACACCCGCGCACCCCCCATGGTCGCCATTTCGAACGCCTGCGATGCGGGCAGGACCTCAGGATCGTTGCGAATCAGTTTCTGCAGCTTCGCGGCGAGATCCGCCTCCTCCATCAGGTCAAAGTCGTTGTTGCTGCCCGCCGGACCATCCGTGCCCACGCCAGCCGGAATACCCCGGCGCAGCATCTCGACCACAGGCGCCGCACCGCTCGCCAGTTTCATGATGCAGCTGGGGCAATGGGCCACACCCACGTTCTTCTGCTTCAGGATGCCCATGTCGATGGCATCCACCCAAACACAGTGCGCAGCCACAGTTCTGCCAACGAAAAGGCCGATGGAATTCAGAGTCTGGGTGGGACTCTGGTGACGTTTGGCCTGGTTGTCATCGTTCTCTTTTCTTGTTTCGGAAAGATGGATCAGCAGAGGCGCGTTGTATTTGTTGGCGAGGGTTCGCGCGGCCTTCAGAGTCTCGTCGGAGTTGGTATAAAGAGCGTGCGGTGCGACCGCCGGAACCACCAGCGGATCGTTGTGAAAGCGCGCGAGGAATTTTTCCGTGTACTTCAGTGCATCTGCCGGGGTCTTCGCATCGGCAACAGGAAAGCCGATGACCGTTTCGCCCAAAACGCCGCGCATGCCGGCTTCTTTCGCGGTCTCCGCCACCACGTCCTCAAAGTAGTACATGTCGGTGAAAGTTGTCGTTCCGGAGAGCAACATTTCCAAGCACGCCAGGCGGGTTCCCCACCGCACGAAGTCGGCCGAGACGTTCTTCGCTTCAGCGGGGAAGATGAAGCTGTTCAGCCAGTCCTGCAATTTCAGATCGTCCGCTATACCTCGAAACAGGGACATCGCCGCATGTGTGTGCGTGTTGATCAGGCCGGGGGAAACGATCGCGTTCAGCCTGTCGATACGCTTCTTCGGTTGCCAGTCCCGGTCGATGTCGGCGCGCGTGCCAACGCCTACAATTCGCTCTCCGCGGATCGCCACCGCTCCGTTCCGGATCACCCGGTGCTGGCCGTTCATCGTGACGATGTAACGCGCACTGACCACCAGGTCACACGGAGCCGCTGACAGCACACCCGCCAGAAGAAAGAAGCTAGATAAACGAAGCATCGAAAGCCCTTGGAAACAAAGTGCCCAGTTGAAGCGTCTCGGTTTTGCCGTGGAGGTTCGCAAGTACGACAGGCACGTCTCCGCAGAACTCCCAGAGAATCTGCCTGCAGGCGCCACAGGGAGGCGTGAGTTCTTCCGTATCGGCAACAACTGCGACGCGTTTGAACCGTCGCGAACCCTCGGAAATAGCCTTGAAGATCGCAATACGCTCCGCGCAAAGGGTGAGCCCGTAGGTGGCGTTCTCAATATTGCACCCGGTGAAGATCCGTCCGGACTCGTCTTCCACCGCGGCGCCTACACGAAACTTTGAGAACGGCGCATGAGCGTTCTCACGAACCCGCGTGGCGGCAGAGATGAGTTCCTGGTTCATCCCGGCCGGGGCCTCGTTCATACAAGCCTTGGGATGGTACGCCGGAGCAGTTCAATGAGCGTGCCCTTCATTCTCTCGCCTACTTCGAGCACCTCTTTGTGGTCGAGCTTCTGATCGATTACGCCCGCCGCGTGGTTCGTCACGCAGCTGATTCCCAGAACTTTCATGCCCATGTGGTTAGCTGCAATTGTCTCAGGCACAGTAGACATTCCCACCAGATCGGCGCCGATCGCCCGGAGATACCGAATCTCCGCCGGAGTCTCATAGCTCGGGCCAGGCAGTGCGGCATAAACGCCTTCCGGCAGTTCCAATCCAAGCGATTTGCCTGCCTCGCGAGACACCTCCCGTAACCGCCGCGAATAGGCCTCGCTCATGTCGGGAAACCGCAGCCCAAGCGATTCATCGTTCGGACCGGATAAAGGGCTCTGACCGAGCAGATTGATGTGATCCGAGATGAGGACAAGGGTGCCCGGCCTCCAGGCAGGTTGAATCCCGCCCGCAGCGTTCGTCAACACCACCGTTTCGGCTCCTAAACTGCGCAACACACGCAGTCCGTACACCGCCTGCAGTGCCGTATAGCCCTCATACAAATGCGCCCTGCCGGAAAGCGCCGCCACCGGAACACCCTCTACCATTCCAATGACGAGTTTGCCTGCGTGACCGACTGCGGTCGATTGCGGCCAGCCTGGAATCTGACTGTACGGAATTTCTGTTTGTTCTTCCAGTGTTTCCGCGAACGCACCCAGACCACTGCCCAGCACCACGGCAACCCTCGGTCTGACGGAGGTTCGCAACGAGATGAACTGAATGGCATCAGTCATTTCAGATCATCATCCCCGCAATGCAGGCCGACATGAAGTTCGCCATTGTCCCTGCGGCCACGGCCCGCATTCCCATTCGGGCCAGATCCGATTTCCGCGACGGAGCCAGCGCCCCGATCCCACCTACCTGAATCGCAATCGAACTGAAGTTCGCGAAACCGCAAAGCGCGTAGGTGGCGATTGTGAATGACTTCATGTCCAGGTGCTCCCGGATTCTGCCGAGATCGATGAATGCGATGAATTCGTTCGTCACCAGCCGTTCACCCAGTAACTGGCCGATCGCGGAGCAATCCTTCCATGGCACGCCCAGGAGCCATGCCACGGGAGCAAATACGATCCCGAATAGTGTCTCCATTGACGCCGGAACCCATCCGACCATCGAATGCACCCAGCCAAAGATCCCGTTCACCAAT
>JAUZEU010000838.1 GCA_030838885.1 Bryobacterales bacterium
AAGCGCTTAGCGAGATAGTCGAGCAATTCGGGGTTGTCAGGTTTGTCACCCGTTCTGCCCCAATTATTCGGAGTGCGCATTATGCCTTCCCCGAAGTGCCATTGCCAGACACGGTTCACGATGACGCGCGGGGTAAGCGGGTTGTCCGGAGCGGCCAGCCAGTTGGCGAGTTCCAGACGTCCACTACCTTTGTGAGGCGGTGTTTGGGAGTCCCCGGCGAGGACGAGCGGGAAGGTGCGGTCGACGAGGGCGCCTTCGGAGTGATGGTCCCCGTGCACGAAGATGTGCTGGTCGACGGGGACGCCCTCCGCGACGGCGGCGGCCATGGCGGGCTCGGGGCCGAGGGACTTCTGGAGTTCGGTGAATTCGCGCCGGAGGAGTGCGACGCGGTCGCTGTCGGGCAGTTCGAGTGGGCCCTCTTTGAAGGCGACGGCGGCGAAGAAGGGCGCGCTCTCAGCGTCGGGTTTCGGGCGGGCCGGGATGTCGCGTTCCTGCGCCATTTCGGTACCGAAACGGGTTCGCCAACCGTTAATCTGTGTCTCCCATTTGGCAGCGTCTGCCGTATACCGGGTCTCGTATTCTTTGGCGACGGCAGGGGCAGTTTCAGGCGTAGCGTCGAACCACTTCTTCAGATAGCCTTCGCGGGCATTCGTGTCGGCGGCATCGAGCCATTTGCGCCATTTGACTGCGTCCTTGTCTGTAGCATTGGCGCGCGCGCCGAGCATCCATTCCGCAATCCTGGTCTGATGCAGGGCGGACTCGCGGGTCCAATCCTCAATGGACGCCTCTTCCATCTCAAGCTGCTTCGCATACATCTTCCAGCGGTGCGTCTGGTACTCGTTGTAAGCGGCAGGGTCGAGGGGGGTGTTGTAGATATACGACACAGAGCCGGGACGACCGAGATTTCGGAACGCCTGCGTGCCGGCGAAGATACCGGCGAGGGCGTAGTAATCACGGGTGAGGATGGGGTCGAATTTGTGGTCATGGCAGCGTGCGCAGGCTACGGTGAGGCCGAGAAAGGCTTTGGAGGTGGTGTCGATCTGTTCATCGACCACGTCGTAGATCATTTGGATTCGGTCCTGCTGGGCGAGGGGTTTGGGACCGAGGGCGAGGAAGCCAGTGGCAACCGGGTTGGGCGGGAGCAGCAGGTCGCCGGCGATCTGTTCTCTTATAAAGCGATCGAAAGGCATGTCCTCGTTGAAGGCTTTGACGACGTAGTCGCGGAAACGCCAGGCGTTGGGATAGACATGGTCTTCATCCATACCTGTCGAGTCGGCGAAGCGCGCGACGTCAAGCCAGTGACGCCCCCAGCGTTCGCCATATTGAGGAGTGGCGAGGAGGCGGTCGACGACCTTGCCAAAGGCACCGGGCGATTTGTCGGCCTCGAACGCGACGATCTCGGCAGGGGTGGGCGGCAGACCGGTGAGATCGTAAGTGACGCGTCTGAGAAGTGTCAGCGTCGTGGCGCGGCGCGCGGGCTGGATGTGTTTGTCGGCGAGCTTCGCGAGTATGAAGCGGTCGATAGGATTTTTTGCCGGAAGCGCTGGTGGTGTGGGATCTTTGATCGGCTGGAAAGCCCAGTATTGGCGGTCGGCAGGGGTGATTTGTTTGCCGGTCAGCGGGGCCGGGGCGGCAGTTTCCCCTGGCCAGGCTGCGCCCATCCCGACCCATCGCTTCAGGATTGCAATATCTGCGTCGGAGAGTTTGCCGGTGGGCGGCATCTTGACGTCCGCCGTGTAGCTGATCGCGTCGAGAAGGGGAGTTGTTTTGTCGAAGCCCGCTCCGGTTGCGAAGTTGATGCCTGCGGACTGGCGGTTCGGTCCATGGCACTCATAGCAGTTCTTCGCGAAGACAGGGCGGACGTTCTTTTCGAAGTACTCGGCGGCTGGCGTCTGGGCAAAGGCCGGAATCGCTATAAGGAAAGGCAGCAGGCGACCCTTCATGCGAAGACTCCTTTGGCGACTTCGCCTGCCACGTCGGTCAGGCGGAAGTCGCGGCCGGCGTAGCGATGGGTAAGCTTCAGGTGGTCGAGGCCGAGCAGGGCGAGGATGGTAGCGTGCAGGTCGTGGATATGCATGCGGTTCTCGACCGCATGGTAGCCGAAGTCATCCGTTGCGCCATATATGAAACCGGGTTTGACGCCGCCGCCCGCCATCCACATGGTGTAGCCGTAGGGATTGTGATCGCGGCCATCGGAGCCCTGCGCCCACGGCGTGCGGCCGAACTCAGCGCCCCATATGACAAGGGTGTCTCTAAGGAGGTCGCGGGACTTAAGGTCTTTGAGCAGGCCCGCAATTGGCTTGTCGACTTCGGCGGCATTCCTGGTGTGGAGTTTGACGAGTTCAGTGTGTTGGTCCCACTTGTAGCTGTGGGAGCACTGCACGAAGCGGACACCGCGTTCCGAGAGGCGTCGGGCGAGCAGGCACTGCCAGCCGAAGTCGCGGGTCGTTTCGGAATCCAGGGCGTAGAGCTTCCTGGTGGCTTCGGTCTCCTTCGAGAGATCGAACGCTTCGGGAGCTTCCACCTGCATTCGGAAGGCAAGCTCCATGGCGCCGATTCGCGCTTCGAGGTCGGGGTCGTGGGCGTTTTGTTCTGAGTGACGGCGGTTCATTTTCTGGATCATGTCCAGTTCGAAGCGCTGGTTTTCGGCGGTGAGGCCCTTCGGGAGGAGCCATGGCATCGGTTCCTTTTCGATCTCTTCGATCTTCATATCGGAGCTGCCGATGGGTGTGCCCTGGTATTCGCCGGCGAGGAAGCTGGAACTCCAGTTATTCTGGCCGCCATGGCCGAGAGTGGGCTTGATGGTGATGAAGCCGGGAAGGTTCTGGTTTTCAGTACCGAGTCCCTGGAGAATCCAGGAGCCCATACTGGGCCGGCGGAAGGAGAATACGCCGGTGTGAAGTTGGAGGAGGGCCGCGCCGTGATCTACGCCATCCCCGACCATGGAGCGGACGACGCAGAGGTCGTCAACGCATGTGGCGATGTTGGGGAACAGCTCGCTAACGGGAATTCCGCTCTGACCGTACTGTTTGAACTCCCAGGGAGACTTCATGAGGCCTTTGACTCCGTCTTCGCCGAAGGTGAGGCCGCGCTTGAAAGGGACGGGTTTGCCGTGGTCGACGATGAGCCGGGGCTTGGGGTCGAAGGTATCGATAGAGGACGGGCCGCCGTGCATGAAGAGAAATATGACGCGTTTGGCGCGGGGTGCGAAGATGGGAGCTTTTGGGGCGAGAGGACTGGTAGCGGCGCTCTCAGCGGCCAAAAGGGAGCGGAGGCCCAGCAGGCCGAAGCCCGCAGCGGACTTCTTCAGGATTTCGCGACGGGTGCCAGTGAGCATGGTGATTACTGTCTTTGGAGCGATTATATCGGAGTTAACGATTATGGTTGCGGAATAGTGGGATTGTCGAAACCACATCCGCTCGTGGGATCAAAGACTTCTGCGCGTCCAACCTTATGAGCACCGCGCTTTTCAGTCCATGGCCTATTCGCTTTCGGCAGACCCTTAAGTGTGACGAAACTGTGTGCGAAGTGGCCGAGATACGAGCGGGTCGGAAACCATTCCCCGTTTCGAATGTCAATAGCGGTTGATTTTTTTTGCACTGGCGGTGTCACGAAATGGTGACTTGCGCAACGCTCTCCGTGGCACTGACTGCTCAAAGGCCCCCGGCGCCGCAGGCTATTGTTGAACAGATGGAAATAGCTCAGGCTTTGCTGGTGTCGGATTCTGCTGCCCTGAAAATCCATATTCCGAAAACCTCCGGGGAGCGCGTCCGCGCCGGACTGGGCATAAGTAGGGCGGCCGGTGTCTTCCCTTCTAAAAGACGGGCTTTAGAGGCAGGCGCAGCCTCTGCCGAAAAGGTTCCGCTGGCCGCCTGTCGCGTTCAAACGAGGGCACAAGACTGCATCGCCAAGAAGTATCTGCAATGGAAGGCGTTGAGGGTAAAGTTCCGGTATAGCTACTCGGTTGCACACATGTAGCAGAGGAGCGATCGCTCGGCGCCCGCGCCATCAGTCGGAGGAATCCGCCCCCGGTCTTCGCGAGCAGACCGGACATAAAGCCGAGGCTTACGTCCACACCCCTGTAGAGCACTTATCGCTCTGGCGTCAATTGGCCTCATTCAACGAGGCGGGTTGGAGACCCATGGCGCGTAAATAGTCCGCGCTGAAGGCCACAATCCGGGAAGTCACATCGTGGAACGGAGGCATGCCGGGCCCCCCTGGCTTTCCTTCAAGCAGCGAAGAGAAGGCATCCACCGCGCGTAGCGCGCCCGGGTGCCACTTCTTAATCCAGGACTGGATGAGTTGGCGGTTGGTTGGAGTATCTTCGATGGCAGTTTGCGTCAGGGCCTGGCTCCATTGGCGGTGCCACTGGCAGTCTTCGTGGAGCGAGTAGAATATCTGGCCGAGCAAGTGATCGTCATGGCCTAGCGCCAGATCGCTCGTGCGTTTCATGAACAGGTCATCGATCATCGGCTTGAGGACCAGATTCAGAGCGACGAAAGCCTCTCCCCAATCGTAGGTGACGAGTAGCCGCTCCACCAGCTGGCGCAGCGGTTGCCAGCGCGGGTCCCGTTCCCAGAGAGATTTGCTGTCAACCGCGAAGCCCGGGAAAGCCAGTTGGACCTGCCGGACGCGGTAGGCCAGGCGTTCCACGCGCCGAGCCTCATCACCGGCCTGGAATGTGGCGGCGACTACGATGCGCCCGCCCGGCGCCATCTGCGCAACATAGGCGGCGATCATCATGAGGGCGTGGCCGGGATAACGGAAGGGTGCGACCAGCATTGCGAGCGTCTGGACCCACTGAGGCAGCAAATCGCGGTCATAGCCGTTGGCTTCGATCTCCTCAAGTATGCAGTCGACAAAGATTTCCTTTTCCATTTGGAGTTCGGTGTACTTGGTGTACGTGGTCTCCCGCGGATCGCGGAACTTCTCCCAGGAACTGCAGGCCAGCGGAGAGCCTTGCTGGTATTGCTCATACCACTGCCGCAATGGAACGTCCAGCTCAAAGCGCTTGCCGGTAAAGCCTTCTCCGGTGTTCAACAGGAGCTTGGACGTTACGATCTCGTATTCGCTCGGCATCCGCCGCTGCGGCAGCAGGTGCCAAAAAGTCTTTTGCTG
>JAUZEU010000839.1 GCA_030838885.1 Bryobacterales bacterium
GGAAGGAGGAGGCGTGGCGGGCATACACGCCGCGACATATGGTTCCCAGAACCTGCCGGAGTTCGCGGAGATGATGGGCGCTGCGGATGGGCCCCATCGCGTAGAGCCGGCCACTATCAGGATCGAAGACCTGAATAGTCCCCTAACAAAGGGATTCGCCGGCAAGGAATCGTTCGCTTACACCGACGAGTACTACCATTTTCTTCCTACGGGGCCCTATTCACGCGAAAAGCTGCACGTTCTGATCAGTATCGACGCGGGTAAGTCAGACATGAGCCGCTGGAAAGTCCGCCCGGACAATGATTACGGTCTCGTCTGGATCAAGAACTACGGTAAAGGGCGAGTGTTCAACAGCGCGATGGGGCACATGCCAAGTTTTTTCGCGACGCCCGAACTTGCTCAGCTCGTTTTGGGCGGGATTCAGTTTGTACTCGGCGACCTGGATGCGGACGCCACCCCCAGCGGTGACCTGGCCACGATTAAAAAATGAGGATCGAAAAGATGGGAATCACTAAGGCGCTCTCCGTCGGAATAACGGCGATGGGGCTTCTCTCGGTATTGACTGCCGTGCAGTTTCGGGCGCATGCCCAGCATGCCACTGCCGCCGAAGTAAACATCGACAAGGACGATATCGGTGGCCTCGTCACCGGCCCGAAGGGACCCGAAGCGGGTGTCTGGGTGATTGCGGAAACGTCTGATCTTCCCACCAAGTTCGCGAAGATAGTGGTTACTGACGATCGCGGCCGCTACTTGCTGCCTGATCTTCCGAAAGCAAACTACAAGGTCTGGGTACGCGGCTACGGATTGGTCGACTCGCCGAAAGTTTCGGCGGGGCCCGGCAAGCTCCTGAATCTCATTGCCGTGATCGCACCGGACGCCAGGGCCGCAGCGCAGTATTACCCCGCCAGTTATTGGTTCTCTCTCGCCCGGGTTCCTGCAAAGAGTGAGTTCCCCGGCACCGGACCAACCGGCAACGGCATTTCGCGGAATATCAAGAGCCAGGGCCAGTGGTTGGCCTTGATGAAGTCGGGTGATGCCGGCAGTTGCTGGTCCTGTCACCAACTCGGTAACAAGGCCACACGGGAAATTCCAAAGGCGCTGGGCAAGTTCGACTCATCGTCGATCGCCTGGACCCGGCGTCTTCAGTCCGGGCAAGCCGGGGGCGACATGATGGGGAGTCTCAGTCTCTTCGGGCCAAAGCGGGCATTGAACATGTTCGCGGACTGGACTGACCGAATTGCGGCCGGAGCCCTGCCTCCGGTGCCACCCCGGCCACAGGGAGTCGAGCGAAATGTTGTCGTCACAGAGTGGGACTGGGCCGACCCGAAAGCCTACCTGCACGATGAGATCGCCACTGACAAGCGCAATCCCACGGTCAACGCTCACGGCCTTATTTATGGGGCGGCTGAGCTCAGCACAGACTACGTTCCGGTTCTCGATCCGGTCCGCAATACGATCAGCCGGTTACCCGTGCCGGTCCGCGATTCGAACACCACGGTAGTGTCAGGGAAGGTGCTCCAGCCGTCGCCCTATTGGGGGCCGGAAGCGATCTGGAACAGCAAGACCAACGTGCACAACCCTATGTTCGACGGCAAAGGGCGGTTGTGGCTCACCACCAGAATCCGGAATGACCCCAACCCGCCGTTTTGCAAAGCGGGATCGAACCATCCTTCGGCGCGGATGTCCCCCGTTAACAGCAGTATTCGCGAGCTCGCAGTGTACGATCCGAAGACCAAAGAGGTCTCGCTCATTGACACCTGTTTCACGGCTCACCACCTTCAATTTGCCGAAGACGCCAACAATACGCTGTGGACCAGCAGTTGTGCAGCTGTGTGCGGCGGCGAGTCTGCGGTGGTCGGCTGGCTGAACACAAAGATGTGGGACGAGACCCATGACGCGCAAAGGTCGCAGGGCTGGACCGCACTCATCCTCGATACCAACGGCAATGGCAAGCGGGACGCGTACGTGGAACCTGGTCAGCCGGTTGATGCTTCCAAAGATAAACGGATTGACACGCCCTTATACGCTGTAGTCCCCAGCCCCGCTGACGGCTCTGTCTGGGGTGCTGTGCTGAGCTTTCCTGGGGCGATCGTGCGTCTGAATCCGGGATCGAGTCCACCAGCAACCGCTCTGGCCGAAATTTACGAGTTGCCCTGGAATAATCCCAAGGCACCCGTTCAGGGTTTCTCGCCGCGCGGTATCGACATAGACCGCAACGGTGTAGTCTGGACCGCTCTTGCCAGCGGACACTTCGCCAGCTTTGACCGCAGAAAATGCAAGGGCCTGCTGAACGGCCCGAAGGCTACAGGGCAGCAGTGTCCGGAGGGCTGGACGCTCTACCCTCAGCCTGGACCCCAGTTCAAGGGCCTGACGGATTCCGGCAGCGTGGAGGCCAGCTACTACAACTGGGTGGATCAGTTCGATACGTTCGGGCTGGGCAAGAATGTTCCGATCGCCACGGGCAACGGGAACGAGGCACTGCTGGCCCTGGTGAACGGAAAGTGGGTGGTTGCCCGGGTGCCCTATCCGCTGGGTTTCTACGCCAAAGGTATGGACGGCCGTATCGACGATCCGAAGGCCGGATGGAAGGGCAGGGGCTTATGGTCGACCTACGCTACGCGCGCGCCTTTTCACACGGAAACCGGCAAAGGCACCACGAGCAAAGTGGTGCAGTTCCAGCTTCGCCCCGATCCGCTCGCGAAGTAATACGGACAGACTGAGGAGGAATTTACGATGAACATGTTTTTTAGAGCTTTGACGTCGGTGGGGCTTCTGATTCCTCTGGCGACCGTGGGCGCTTTTGCCCAGCCGCGCCCGCCCCGGGTTCTGGGTGCGGGCGCAGGCTCAGCATTGTTTGGAGACCGTTGCCAGAGTTGCCATGGGAATCCTGATGTGGAAAGGGCACCCCTGCCCGTCACGCTCAAGCAGATGACACCGGAACGGATCTATCAGGCTCTCACCACAGGCGCGATGAAATCGCAGGCGATGGACCTGACCGACCGGCAAAAGATCGATATAGCGGAATGGGTCGGTGGTCGGAGAATTGGCACGAGCGAGAGCGGCGACGCCAAAAGGATGACAAACCATTGCCAGAGCAATCCTGCCATCAAAGACATAACTTCTGTGCCCTCCTGGAATGGGTGGAGCGCTGATCTCGGCAACACGCGATTCCAATCTGCAAAAGCGGCGGACTTGTCGGCGGCTCAGGTGTCCAGATTGAAGCTGAAGTGGGCCTTTGCGCTGCCAGGCGCTATTACGGTTGATGCGCAGCCGACGGTCGTGGACGGCAGGGTCTTTGTTGGCAGCGACACCGGTTGGATCTATTCTGTCAGTGCGGACACCGGATGCGTATATTGGTCATTCCAGGCGCAGGCAGGCGTGCGCAGCGCTCCTGCTGTGGGGCTTGTCAAGCCAGGGAAGTATGGTGTTTATTTCGGCGACATTCACGGACATGTGTATGCGCTCGACGCCAACAGCGGCGAACTCCTCTGGAGAATTACGGCAGACGAGCACCCGCTGGCTCGCGTCACCGGCGGGGTCAGGCTCCACAAAGGCCGTGTTTACATCCCGGTCGCTTCGATGGAGGAACCTGAATCTGCCAGTGCGAATTATCTCTGCTGCACCATGAGAGGCGTGATCACGGCCGTGAGCGCCGAGACAGGTAAACAGGTCTGGAAAACCTACACGATCGCGGAGAAACCCACTCTCAGGAAGACCGCGGCCGGCGTGCGTTACATGGGCCCATCCGGCGCCGGGGTATGGGACACGCCGGGTATCGATCCGAAGCGGAACGCGCTGTACTTCGGGACGGGCAACAATTTTTCGGACCCGGCCACCAATACTTCGGATGCCGTCATGGCCCTGGACCTGGATACAGGCAAGATCCTCTGGACGGTCCAGGAGCTTGGGGGTGACGTGTGGCATGTGGGATGCCAAGGACCCGTGGAAAAGCGACCAGCGAATTACTATTGCCCGGACCTGCACCCCGACTGGGACGTCTCAGCGTCCCCCATGTTAACCACCCAGCCGGATGGCCGGACTCTTCTGATCGTGGCGCCGAAATCCGGAATTGTTTTTGCTCATGATGTGGATAAAAAGGGCGCCGTTGTCTGGAAGCTGGATGTCGCAAGGAAAGTACCTCCTTCGGGCACCGGCGAGGTCCTTTTCGGGGGCGCTGCCGACGATCAAAACGCGTATTTCAATCTGAAGAGTGGCGGGATTGTCGCCGTGCAACTGTCTAACGGATTGGAAAGATGGTACAACGCTCTTCCGCCGCAGGAGGCGATGAAACTTCATCCCGGCCTGAGCGCAGCTGTGAGCGCTATTCCTGGAGTTGTGTTCTCACCAGCGCTGGACGGCATGGTCCGGGCCTTTGCGTCTACTGACGGGAAGCTCCTGTGGGAGTACGATACCACGCAGAAATTTAAGACCGTTAATGGGATCGAGGGACAAGGCGGGTCTATCGGATCTGCCGGAGTCACGATCGTCAACGGGATGGTATTTGTCCCTTCGGGATACACCGGATATCAAGGCGGCACACCAGGAAACGTCCTCCTTGCCTTCACGCCTGAAGATCG
>JAUZEU010000013.1 GCA_030838885.1 Bryobacterales bacterium
ATGCGTCTATGGGTCGGCCCAGTTCGCGCAGGCTTTCGGACAGAGCGGCTATCTCTTCGTCCTTCGTGACATCGCAGGGCAGCAGTTTCGCGACGGGCATGTGGCCGACGATGGATTCGATGGTGTCACGCTGTTTTTCGTTCACGTAGGTGAGGACGAGGGAGGCTCCTTCGCGCGCCAACGATTCGGCGATTCCGTAGGCGAGACTCCATTTATTGGCGATTCCGGCGATCACCGCCGTCTTTCCTGTCAGCAATGCGGGCATTCAGTAATCAGGTTACTTTACTCACTTCAGAAAGCCGTTGACCCGCAACCAGTTGGTGAGGAGTTTGGGCCATTCGCCGAGGGCGAAGTCATCGGCACCGAGGCCGACTCCGTGGGGGCCGCGCTGGAAGATGTGCATCTCGGCGACAACGCCCGCTTTGCGCAGGGCGAGGAAGTACTGGATGCTGTTTTCGGCGGGAACGGCGGTATCGCCGTTGGTATGGAAGATGAAGGTGGGCGGGGTTTGCGCGGTGACGGCGAGTTCGCCGGAGAGACTGCTGGCGAGTTTGGGATCGGGATTGTCGCCGAGCAGGTTTTTCTTTGAACCCTGGTGCGTCCATGGAGCGATGAGGGAGATGACGGGGTAGCCGAGGATGGCGAAATCGGGGCGGCTGCCGGCGTGGTCGATGGGATCAGTGGCGTCGGGTTTGCCGGTATCGAAATGGGTGGATACGGAGGAGGCGAGGTGGCCACCGGCGGAGAAGCCCATGATGCCGATGCGGTCGGGCGCGATACCCCATTTGGCTGCGTTAGCGCGTACGGTGCGCATGGCGCGCTGGGCATCGCCAATTTCGACGGGATGGTGGTAGCGGGGACCGAGCCGGTATTTCAGAACGAACGCGGCGATGCCGAGGGAATTGAGGTAATTCGCGACCTGGCGGCCTTCGTGGTTACTGGCAAGGGCACCGTAGCCGCCGCCCGGGCAGACGATGACGGCGGTCATGCCAGGCGTAGCGGTGCGGGGCATGTAGACGGTGATGGTGGGGATGTCGCGATCTTCTGTGCCCTGCGCGCCGGGGGCCTGACCTTGCCAGAGCGGGAGAGCTTGGGTGTCCTGCAGCATGAGTGGATTTTGCGGTCCGCGGCCCTGTTGTGCGACGGCTGTGGCCGCTGTGAGGGAGAGGAGAAGTGCGAATGTCTGGAGTCGCTTCATGGCCGTGATGCAGATGATATCAATGCACGATTTTCGTCAGCGAGGGCGTGGTCTACCATCAAAGTCTTGTTCGGAATTTTTATTGCGATTGTACTTCTCATTGTGTACGGGTCGTTGTACCCGTGGCATTTCGAATTTATTCGGATGCCGGCGAATCCGTTATGGATTTTATTGCACGCGTGGCGCAGCCACTGGGACCGGCGGTTTGCGGCGGATGTGGTTATTAATCTTGCGCTTTACGTTCCGTTGGGGATGTCGGGATATCTTGGATTGCGGCGGTTTCGGATCGTGGGGCCCGTGGTGGTTGGCGCCGTCGTTTCTGCCTGCGTTGAAATGGCGCAACTGTATACCGACTCGAGGATTTGCAGCGCTTTCGACCTGTTGAACAACATCATCGGGTCGGCGCTGGGGGTGGCGTTGGGGATGTTGTTTGAGAGGGTGGCAGGGCCGGAGCTGGTTGAGCCTGGCCGCCATAAGGTGAAGGACAGGCGCGCGGTGGCGCTGCTTTTTTGCTGGGCAGGTTCGCTGGTATTTCCGCTTTATCCGGAGATGCATCTGATCGTGCTGCGGGCAGATCTTAGACAGTTTGCGCATTCGCCTTTGTTTGCCACGCTGCCGTTTCTTTCGGCGGCGGCCAGTTGGCTTGTGGCGGGGCGGCTATTGAGCGCTTCGGGAGTGCCGGGGGCGAGAGTATGGCTGGGGATTTCTGTTTTGCTTTTGCCGGCGCAGTTTATTATTGTGTCGCGACAGCCGACCCGGGTGGAATGCCTTGGAGCCATAGCGGGATTCGTATTGTTTTTAGTAGTGGGTTCGCGAGGGGCGCGGGTGGTGGCGTGGTTTTTCCTGGGATTGCTGGTGATCCGGGGACTTGCGCCGTTTCATTTGGGTGAGGCGCATCGGTTTCTGTGGATTCCGTTTCAGGGTTTTCTGGACATGAACTGGCAGACCGGGATTGAGACATTGCTGGAGAAAATGTTTTATTACGGGGCGGCGGTTTGGCTCTTACGGGCGTCCGGGTTGCGGTTGCAGGTGGCTTGCGGGATTGTGGTGGTTTTGCTGGGTTGTATTGAGGGTTTGCAGACCTGGCTTCCGGGCTGGACAGCAGAGATTACGGATCCTCTGCTGGGCGTTTTGATGGGTGGCGGGTTTCTGGCGCTTCGTTCGCGGGGGAAGAGACGCGACCGGGTGGTCGCGTCTCCCAGGTGGGCTTGAAAGAATTGGCAGAGGACCTCACGGTAATGGGAGTGATCCTGGATGAAGGAGCGGACAGGAATCTGTTGAAGACACCAGTGCAGCTGCGTGCGTCAGAAGCGATTCGTCACCGGGAAGACGCGGCCGGGGGTCCGCGTGTCCCAAAGCCAAGTGCGGTCCGCGTGTCCCTAGTCGGCGCCGGCGATTTGGTGGAGAACTTCTTCGGCTTGTTCGGCGGTGAAGCTCTCGACCTTGTTCGAGTGGTTCATTGAGCAGAACTTCGGGCCGCACATGGAGCAGAATGCGGCGTCTTTGAAGCCTTCTTCCGGCAGCGTTTCGTCGTGCATAGCCCGGGCGGTTTCGGGGTCGAGCGAGAGCTCGAACTGTTTGTTCCAGTCGAACGTGTAGCGAGCGCGGGACAGGGCGTCGTCGCGGTCGCGCGCTCCGGGGCGGTGGCGGGCAAGGTCGGCGGCGTGCGCTGCGATTTTGTAGGCGATGATGCCCTGTTTCACGTCTTCACGGTTGGGCAGGCCGAGGTGCTCTTTCGGGGTCACGTAGCAGAGCATGGAAGCACCGTGCCAGCCGATCATGGCAGCGCCAATCGCTGAGGTGATGTGGTCATAGCCTGGCGCGATATCGGTCACGAGCGGGCCCAGGGTGTAGAAGGGGGCTTCGTGGCAGAGTTCACGTTCTTTGATGACTTGCATTTCAATCTGGTCCAGCGGGATGTGGCCGGGGCCCTCGATCATGACCTGGACATCGTAATCCCATGCCTTTTTCGTTAATTCGCCGAGGGTTTTCAGTTCCGCGAACTGCGCGGCGTCGCTGGCGTCGGCAATGCAGCCGGGGCGAAGACCGTCGCCCAGGGAGAAGCTGACGTCGTACTTCTGGAAGATTTTGCAGATCTCGTCGAAGTGCTCATAGAGCAGGTTCTGGCGGTGGTTCTTGACCATCCATTCAGCCAGGATCGCGCCGCCGCGGCTGACGATGCCGGTGATGCGCTTTGAGGCGAGCGGCACGTATTGTACGAGCACACCGGCGTGGATGGTCATATAATCCACACCCTGCTGGGCCTGCTCTTCAATGACTTCGAGCATGACGTGGATATTCAGATCTTCCACGCGACGAACGCGGTTAAGCGCTTCGTAGATGGGAACGGTGCCGATGGGAACGGGCGAATTGGCGATGATGGCTTTACGGATTTCGGGGATATCGCCGCCCGTGGAGAGGTCCATGACGGTGTCGGCACCGAATTTGACGGCGTACTGCAGCTTGTCGAGTTCGTCGTCTATGTTCGACGTGGTGGCGGAGTTGCCGATGTTGGCGTTGATCTTGCATTTGGACGCAATGCCGATCGCCATGGGCTCAAGGTTGAGGTGATTGATGTTGGCGGGGATGATCATGCGCCCGCGGGCTACTTCATCACGAACGAGTTCGGGCGTGATTCGCTCGAGCCGAGCAACGTATTCCATCTCGCCGGTGATAATGCCCTGGCGGGCATAGTGCATCTGGGTCCTGATCGGGTCGGACCAACGTTTTTCCACCCATTCGCTGCGCATTCCTTGAGTGTACTGCGAAGGGTTCGGGCCGATGTGGCGGAGGCGGCGAGCGGGTTATTTCGTACACCTTGAAACAGCGGGCCTGGTAACAGTTGAAACGGACGCTGCACAACCCTGTATACGGAGAGCTAAACGAATGCGCTCTGTACTAATAAGGAGCAAAGCAATGACATCGACAGATAAAGCTCGTGAGCCACGGGGCTCACAGAAGATGCTGGAGCAACTCTCGAAGAACGGTGCGACGCCTTCCAGTGAGGAAGTATTGAAGGCTCTCGATCTGCCGGCAGGCGTGAAGGTTCAGAACTGGCATACGAGAGGAATTCCCCCGGCGTTCCTGCATATGGAAACAACCCTGCAGACGCCGATTTCGCAATTGGGCGCCGTGGTGGACCGACTGGTGAAGCTGAACGACAGTGCGATCAACCTGAAGGTTTTGATCAACGGCATTCCGTTTCCCGACATTGCCCAGGTAATCGTGCGGAACACGCCGGGGGAACGGTAGCCATGAAGGAAGCAATGGATGGCGGGCTGGAAGGACTCGCGCCGATATTCCAGATCCACCCAACGCGACGATGCAACCTGCGATGCCTCCATTGCTATTCCCTTTCGAGCCCGGAAGAAAGGGATTTGCTGACAACGGAGAACATTGCAGAGGCGCTGACGGATGCGAGGGAGCAAGGCTATCTGACGGCGAGTTTTTCGGGCGGGGAGCCGGTGCTGTTCAAGGGGTTGGGGGAGTTGCTGCGTCATGCGAAGAGCCTGGGCATGAGCACGACAGTGACATCGAATGGGATGTTGCTGAATGCGGCCAGGCTTTCTGAAATTGCGAAGTTTACGGATGTGCTGGCCATCAGTCTGGATGGGGTCCCGGTATCGCATGACCGGATGAGGAATTGCGTGGGAGCGTTTCAGCGCATGGAGGAGAATCTGGAGGCTGTCCGCGCCAGCAAGGTGAATTTCGGTTTTATTTTTACGCTGACGCAACACAATGTGGATGAGGCCAATTGGGCAGCGGAGTTTGCTTTCAAGCAGGGGGCAAAGCTGTTTCAGATTCATCCGCTGGAGGAAGTGGGACGCGCGCGGGACACGCTGGAGGGGTCGCGGCCGGATGCGGTGGAGTCTGCGTATGCGTATCTGGAGGCAGAGCGGCTGCGGCAAACGTGGGGTAAGAAGATGCTCGTGCAGCTGGATGTGTTTCACCGGGATTTGGTGAGGCGGTTTCCGGAGCGATTTTATGCGGGTGAACGGATGGCACGGTGGCCGGCGAATCTGGCGGCTTGTGTGACTCCGCTGGTGCTGGAGGCCGATGGGAGTTTGGTTCCAATGGGATATGGATTTTCGCGGGAGTATGCGGTGGGGAATATCAGGGATCGGCGGTTGCGGGATGCTGCGCCGCAGTGGATGGCTTATGGGTTTCCGCGATTTCGGGAGCTGTGTAAGCGGGTTTATGCAGAGGCTTGCAAGCCTTCGGAACTGCCGTTCCTGAACTGGTACGAGATGTTGCAGGCGTGGGCGGCGGAGGGAGAGCTGATTAGTATTCGGTGAAGATGGCGTCGACGGCGAGTGTGCCTCCGAAAAACAGAGGGATTTGCTCGCCTTGCTTGTATATGTGCATGTGACCGTCTGAGGTAGACACCTTCACCTGGGAACGTATGGGGTCCACTACCCAGAATTCCAGGCAGCCGTTTTCGAGGCAAAGCTGTTCTTTATCGAGGATCTCCGATGCTGTGTTGGATGCTGAGAGGACTTCGATGACGAGTTCGGGGGCACCCTGCAGCCAGCCATCGGGCGGGATCCCCCTCCAGCGCTCGCGTGAGACAAATGCTACATCCGCTACGCGGTATTCGTGCTCGGGCAATGGGCGAAAGCCGAATTCGGTGGAAGCTTCGCCAGCATCGCCTGAGGCTACCCAAAGAAGACGAACGATTCTCAGTTGAATCGAATGGTGCCGTTGTTTGGGAGGAGCCACTTTGACCAGTTCTCCATGGTGAAGTTCGTAGCGGAAGCTTTGAGACTCAGGGAGCCGCTCGAACTCCGCGAACGTCATCAGGCTGACGGGTGCTGTTGCCACGGTTGACTCCTGATTCGATTGTACTTCGATCCCGCTATACTCAAGGCTTGCTGCGGATCCTGTTATTTTTTGCCCTGGTCCCGGAATTGTTGGGAGCGGTGTCGCCGGAGTTCGCCCAGCGTCGCGAGAAGCTGCGCAAAGAAGAGACGGACGGCATTGTAGTGCTGTTTGGGGCTAAGGAAAGCGAAGATCTCCATTTCGGGTTTTTTCAGGAGAATAATTTTCTGTATCTGACCGGGTGGGAGGAGCCTGGCGCGATTCTGGTGCTGACACCGGAACCCGATAAAGGCGATCCGGCACTGGTCGAGAAGGCGCGTTTGCCGCGCGAGATCCTGTTCCTGCCGCAGCGTGTCCCGAGCCAGGAAAAGTGGACCGGGCGCAAGCTGGGGCCATCCGATGCGAATGTTGCCGCGACCACCGGATTCACGGTTGTGATGCCTGCCGAGCAGTTTGAGAGCAAACTCCGTTCATTGCTGGAGATGTATCAGAGTGTCTACGCTCTGCCTGGCGAGGCCACTGCGGCAATAGCGAGATTAGCTCCGTTGCGCACCGTGCTGGACGCGGCCGCGCCGATCGCAAGATTGCGGATGGAAAAATCCGACGCGGAGATCAGTGCCATTCAGCGAGCGACAGATGCGTCCATAGAGGCGCACAGAGCGGCGTGGCGCATCATGAAACCCGGCGAATTCGAGTACGAAATTGCCGCGGTGATGACCGGCAGCTATATGATGGACGGCTGCAGGCGGAGCGCTTATGCGCCGATTGTGGGGTCCGGCCCGAATTCGACCACGCTGCACTATTCGAGGAATTCGCGTCGCATGGATGCGGGTGAAGTAGTTGTGATGGATGTGGCAGCGGAGTGCGGCAACTATGCGAGCGACATCACGCGTACGGTGCCGGCGAACGGGCATTTCACGGCGCGGCAGCGGGAGATTTATGAGATCGTGCTGGGCGCGCAGCGGGCTGCGATTGCGGCAGTGAAGCCGGGGATGACCATCGGAAAGAAGACCCCGGACAGCCTTTATAAGATTGCCTATGATTACATCGATACGCATGGCAAAGATCTGCACGGCGAGTCTTTGGGGAAGTACTTTGTACACGGACTGTCACATCACGTGGGGCTGGACGTTCACGATGCCTCGGACACGAGAGATCCGCTGAAGGCGGGGATGGTGATCACGGTGGAGCCGGGTATTTATATTCCCGAGGAGAATATCGGGATCCGGATTGAAGATGTGGTGCTGGTGACGGAGAAGGGCGCCAAGGTGCTGAGCGGCGCGTTGCCAGCAGATCCCGATGAGATTGAGCGTGCGCTGGCGCAGCGGAAATAGCGCGTATCTCACTCTCGCGGCGATGATGGTGGGTTCGGTGGTGCTGAGCCTGTGGCTGAGCTGGTCAACAGCTCTTGGGCGCCAGTTCGATAACTACGCGTACGACTTCCTCTTCCGGCTGATTCAGCCTGCGCCGTGGGCGCCGGCAAGCATCATACTTTCTATCGATGAGCCGACTCTTGCGAAGTACGGCGGCAACGCGGGTATTCGCGCGGCGGTGGCCGACGGACTCGAGAGAATTCAGGCGGCGCGTCCTGCGGCGGTGGCGGTAGATGTGATTCTGGCGGAAGCCTCGACTACTGAGATTGACTCGCGACTGGAGAAGGCATTAGCCGCCACTCCGAACCTGGTGCTGGCGTCGTACTTACTGGAAAACGAGACCTGGAATAATCCTATTCCGCGTTTTCGAAAGCATGCGTTCGCGGTGGGGCACGTGCATGCCAGCTTCGATAATTACGATTCAGTGAGCCGTGAGGTTCCGCTGATGAAGGTGGCCGGGCGGGAGCGGCGGTGGTCACTGGCGCTGGAGGCTTATCTTGCCGTGCGGAAGACTCAGGTGGTTGAATCGCCTGATGATCTGGCAGTGGGCCCGGTGCATATTCCGGCAAGGCTGAACGACGAGAGTGACGGGCGGACGATACGGATCCGGTACCCTCCGGTTGCGATGGGAAAGTTTCCCCGCGTGTCGGTCGTGTCGCTTGATGAGGAGCCCGCGCTCGCGAGTCGTTTCGCGGGCCAGGTGGTCTTTGTCGGGGAGACTGCGCTGGCGGCGGGCGATAGTTGGGCCACGCCCTACTCCAGTGGCAATACGACGCCTGGCATCGAGATGCACGCCAGCGAATATGAAACGCTGGCACAACAGAACTTCCTGATTGATGCGCCGTACCTGAATGTGGTCGGGGGCTGCCTTCTGCTGGCACTCTGCGCGGGAACAGCGTTCGCGCTCAGTGCGGGGTGGATCGCCAATACGGCTGCGGTTCTGGTGGTAATTGCGTCGCAGGTGATTCCGGCTTTGGCCTTTCGCAATTCGCTGGTGTGGTCGTGGCTGCCGGGTACTGTGTCGGCAGTGCTCTCGGTCGCAGTTGCGGCGACGTGGCGGCACTTCATCGTGCGGCGGGAACTGGTGCACTCCGAGCAGGAGAAGACCCGCTATCAAAAGGCCATGCAGTTCGTGACGCATGAAATGCGGACGCCTCTGACGGCTATCCAGGGCTCAAGCGAACTGATCAGCCGCTATGGGCAGATGCCGGAAGCGAAGCGGAAGCAGATGGCGGAACTGATCAATGCGGAGTCGAAGCGACTGGCGCGCATGATCGAAACCTTTCTGAGCGTGGAGCGGTTATCGGCCGGACAGATGGAGATAAAACAGGAGCGTTTTCCCTTACCGGAACTGGTGGCGCGCTGCACAGAGCGGGCACGGGCTTTCGCGGAACGTAAGCAGATAGAAATAGATATTGAGGAGCTTCCGGCGGATGAATTGACCGGTGACCGTGAACTGATGGAGTATGCAGTTTACAATTTGTTGACAAATGCGGTGAAATACTCGCCGGCGCAGACGCGGGTGAGGGTTTTCGGCGAAGATGA
>JAUZEU010000052.1 GCA_030838885.1 Bryobacterales bacterium
GCCGAATGGGTAATAGCCCAGATCCTGAATGATGCAGCCGCCGTAAGTGTAGGCGTGCGCTTCGACCAGTTGTTCCGGCGTGGTGCCAGGAAATTTCTTCATCAACGCGGGTTGAATGGCGTCCAGCCAAAGAGTGTCCACAATTGCTTCGTGGGTTAGTACCGAGTAGCTTTGTGCAACTGGCGGGTGCAGAAGCAGGAGAAGCGCCGCGGACAAGAGTCGATTCATTGAATGGTGTTGGTCGTTTCCACGTGATTTACATGATAGTTGCTGTACTCAATAACAAGTTCCGACTTACCCAGGAGGAAGCTCTGACTGGTGGCGCGGGTGCGGGTTGCAAACGAGAAACCCTCGATCTCGACGTAGTCTCGTGTCACTTGGGGAGACCCAGCCCAGAACGACGGGCTTGCCGTCGGCTTCCCTTCGATCCGGATCAGGTTGTGCGTTCGCGCGTCCACCCACGCCTTGCCTTGCAGAAGGTGAGAACTTTTCTTCCGTGGTGTCAGCTCGAGCATTTCACAGGTGCGGCCTTCGAGAACCTGCTGGCCCAGAGGCTTCATCTTGTAATTCGCGGAAGTCACCATCGCACTTTCCCGTGTCTGGCCCCGACTCAGTTCCCCTTCTTCCTTCAGCATCTTATCCAGCACGCCAGTCTGTAAAAATGATGGACCGGTGCGCGACACTACCTGGTAGGTCTTGCCGGATCCTTTTTTATAGGCCACATTCACCACCATTTCAGCCGATTCGGTGAAGCGTGCGTTGTGCAGTTTGTATATTTCCGTGACTGAATAGGCGCTTAGTTTCTCTTCGCGGGAGTTCTGAGCGCGATCAATGTCACGAATTAAATCGGGGCTGTTGAATGCTACAGCAAGAAGCGGGAGTAGTGTTAGCAGTAGCACTCGACTATATGTGCAACTAAGATACCAAACGAAACTGGTACGCTGACTCTGTGCAACTAGTCGCGGGAGTGGATCTCGGTGGAACTGCCGTCAATTACACGCTGGTGGATGCGGCCGCAAAGTTTCTGATTGAAGAACTCTGTGAATACCCGGCGCGTGCCAGAGAAGGCCCCGCGATTTGCCTGCAGCAGATTGCCAATGGTCTGAAGATCGCTGTGGAAGCGGTGGGTTGTCGGTTGGAGGACGTCGTTGCTGTGGGGCTCGATACTCCTGGGCCCGCGAGTGCCACAGGGGTTCTGAGCGCGTGTGGATCCACGAACTTCGTTCACGAGTCTTGGGCGAACTTCGACATGCGGCTGGGGCTGGAAAAGCGTTTGGGCACGCCGGTCACTTACCTGAACGACGGCAATGCAGGTGCGCTCTGGGGCCACTTTATGATCTTCGGGGCCGATAATCAGGCCACTTCTGTTTCGGCGCTCATCGGCACCGGTCTTGGGGGAGGCGTTATTACTCCGGGCAACGCTGTTGTAAAAGGTCGAAAGGGGTTCGGCGGGGAACTGGGTCATGTGCTTATCCCGTATCAGAGTATTGCGGGGACAGAGGGCATCCAGCCCCGCTGCAACTGCGGCCGGACGGGCGATCTGGAATCGCTCTGCTCGCTGACGGCCATCGAGAATGCGCTGTTGCCTTACTTTTTGCCGCGTTATCCGGACCACGAACTGGGCAGGTTGGGCGACATTCGTAAGGCGGCGAAACTTGTGCGGGGCCTTGCTGCGGCGGGCGATCCGATGTGCCGCGAGATCTTCCGCGTGCAGGCCCACGCGCTGGGGCTGTTCTTCGATGAGATGGTGAATGTCTTCGATCCGGACGCCCTGATTGTCGGGGGCGGCGCGATCGAAACCGGTGTGGACTTCCAGCGCTGGTTCGTTCAGGAGATCCGCAACGGCATGCCTGCGCAGCGACAGGAGCAGGCCGATATTCCGATTTACATCATGCCGAACGGCGATACGGCGGGCTCGCGCGGCGCCGCCGTAGACGCGCTGAAATTCGCCCGCGACAACGGCCTGGTGTCAGACTAGACGTCGCAGATTTCCATCGCCTTGCTGAGGGTCGCGACGGGGTCATGGCCCTGTTCGGGCGAGTACTCGTGCGCGAGAAAGCCGGTGAAGCCGAGGTCTGCGATGGTCTTCGCGATGAACCGGTAGTTCAGTTCCTGCGAATCGTCGATATCGTGCCGTCCGGGGTTGCCGCCGGTATGGAAGTGCCCGATCCACTGGTAGTGGTCCCGGATGTTGCGTACAATGTCGCCGTCCATGATCTGCGCGTGATAGATGTCGTAGAGGATCTTCACGCGAGGTGAGTTGACGCGCTTCATCACGTCGACGCCCCAGGCGATGCGGTCGAACATGTAGTCTTTGTGGTTCACCTTGCTGTTGAGGTACTCCATGCAGACGGTAATGCCTTTGTCCTCAGCATGCGCTTTTACGCGGCTCAGCGAAGCGACGCAGTTGTCGGCGCCTTCGCGGTCATCCATGCCTTTTCGGTTGCCGGAGAACGTGATGATGTTGGGCACGCCGTTCGCTGCTGCTTCGTCGATTGCTGCGTGCAGGCTCTTCTCGATTCGCTCGTGATTCTCTTTGCGGTTGAGCGCCTCGGGAATAGTGCCGCCAGGGCCGGGCGGATACATGGCGGGAACCAGGCCGTACTTCTTCAGGGTTGGCCAATCGGCCGGGCCGATCAGGTCGTAACCCTTGCAGCCAACACGCGCGGCTTCCCGGCAGGTGTCTTCGAAAGCCATGCCACGTCCGAACACCCCACGCGTGACGGAATGCTTCAGTCGACCTGGCATCTACTTCTCATTCACGGTGAACGCGAAGAGCGAATCGCCCGCTCCGATGATCACCAACTGCTTGCCATCGAGCTCGTAGCTGATAGGCGCATTGCTTACCGAAGCGCCGAGATTGGCGTGCCACAGCGGCGTGCCGTTTTTGGCATCGAGCGCTACAAAGTTGTTGGAGGTGTCACCCGCG
>JAUZEU010000058.1 GCA_030838885.1 Bryobacterales bacterium
CCATCTTCACGCTGGCGAAGGCCATGGCGAAGATCGGCGACTACGACACTCAACCGAAACTCATCGACAGCACAAAAGAATTCTTCAGCACGCTGGAGAAGACCAGCAAGCCCCCCATGTCCGGCTACTTTCACGATCTTGTCCAGGGTACCGATCCTGCTAAAGTCCATGCCGCCGATATCGAAATCAGCAAAGACCCGCTGCTCCACGCCATCATGCGCAATACCATCGCGCCTGTCTTTCTGAACGCCGGCTTCCGTGGCAACGTGATCCCCGGCTCAGCTGACGCCACACTGAACTTTCGCACCATCCCCGGTACCAACACCGAAGAGCTCATCTCTGAAATCAAGGCCGTCATCAATGACCCGCGCGTCGAAGTCACCAACGCCGGAGCGCGCGGCATGCCCGCCGGAATCAATCCCGCGGCCTATGCCGAGTACATCAAAACGGCCAGCCGCATGAAGCCATCCACCAAAGATTCCGAGCTCTTTCGCGCTCTGGTGGAACAATCAAACTCCGTGTTTCCCGGCGTCCCTGTCACCACCTATCTCTTCCAGGCCGGTACCGACGCCGCCGCATGGCGCAGCCGCGGTATTCCGGTCTATGGAATCTACCCGTACCCCATCAGTGCGGAAGACCTCACCCGCATGCACGGCAACGATGAGCGCGTCAGCGTCGAAAGCCTGCAGCAGGGGACAGATCTGATCTACAAGACCTTGTTGAATGTAGCTGCAAAATAGGCACACGAAGCACAAGCCAGGAGATTACCTCATGATCCAGCGACTATTCGTAGCTCTGACCATTACGGCGGGCCGCTCTTTGGCTCAGCAAACCGGCATCAGCGGCAGACTGACTGACCCGTCCAGTGCTACTCTCACCCATGCCATCGTAAGCGTGCGCGGCGACGACGGCGCAAAGCTCGAAACCATAACCAACGCTCAGGGCATCTATCAGTTCCCCAGCCTGCGCGCCGGGAAATACGTCCTCCGTTTCGATGCGCCAGGCTTTGCACCTGCTGAACGAACACTCTCCCTGCTTGTCGGTCAGGTAGCTGCGGTTGACGTCACTCTTCAGCTCGCCACCGCGGCATCTTCCATAGCAGTGGAATCCATCGCCGCAGCCGTCGATACAACTTCCTCCACGGTCGCCGGTGATGTCAGTCCTTCCGAAGTCGCGCGGGTCCCGCTCAACGGTCGCAACTACCTGCAACTCGCCATGATGGTTCCAGGCATCACGAACAACACGGTGACCAACTCACCCCTGGGCGCCACCGACAGCGGCAAGTTGCAAATCAACGTCGATGGCCAGCAGGTCACGCAAAATTCCGCCAGCGATGGCTTCGGCGAGCCGCAATACAGTCAGGATGCCATTGATCAGTTTCAGATCATCACGAATCGCTTCGATGCCACCCTTGGCCGCTCTTCACGCATGCAGGTCAACGTGCAGACCAAGTCCGGCGGCAACAATCTCCACGGCACTCTGTACGGCTACTTCCGTAACGATGCGTTCAACGCCTCGGACCCCGTAGCCCACCGCGTCCTCCCCTTTTCCGACCAGCAATTCGGGGGCACTGTCGGCGGGCCGATCAGGAAGGACAAGCTGTTCTTCTTCTTCGCTTACGAAGGCGAGCGCCAGCCTACCACCATCTTCAATGCGCCCACCGGCTTCGGCGGAGTCTCTTATAACTTCGCGAATGAACTTCGCACCGACACTTACTTGCTCCACTCCGATTGGGCCATTAACGGCGCTCAACGCCTGTCCGTCCGCGCCACCGGCTACACATGGCACGTACCTTTTAACAACGTCACAGGTAGTTCTTCGCCCACCCGCGCGACCGACTCCACGCGCACCAGCTACGCAGTCCTCGGCACCTGGATTTGGACCCTCTCACCCGCGCTCGTGAATGACGTGAAGGTCGGTTTCAACCTTCGACTGGCAGAACACTCCGCTCATACAAAGTCAGGAATATCGCTTGCCCACCATCACTATCGGCGCACCCTACAATTACCCGCAACAACTCGGTCAGAACGACTATCAATACCGTGATGACCTGTTCCTGCTCAAGGGCAGCCACAGCATGCGCGTCGGCTTCGACTATCTCCACAACAAGTACTCTGGCAACTTCGGCCAGAATGTCCGCGGCACCGTGCTCTCCTTTTCTTCCGGTGTCAGCGCTCTCAATCTCGCCTCCGTCTTTCCCAACTGGCAGGACCCCACTACGTGGAACACCGCGGCGCTTGCGCCCTATGCGACGTCCTTCACGCAGGGCTTCGGGAACTACATCTACAGCCTCCCGACCAATGCCATCGCGTTTTGGTTTCAGGATGACTGGAAGATAACGCCGCGGCTCACTCTCAACCTGGGCCTGCGCTATGACAACGATCTCGGAATCTTCAACCCCGACCTCACTCTGAAAAGCGGAATTCAAACGCCGCACTACAATGACAACCTTCTCTTCCAGCCGCGCCTCGGCTTCGTTTGGGATCCCAAAGGTACCCGCAAGACCGTCATCCGCGGCGGTGCAGGTCTCTTCTACGCCGACATCCAGACCAACCAAACCATTGACGATCAGATCTTCAACGGCCAGACCACCATCTCGCCATCAGTGACCGGCAGCGCCGCGAACCCCATCAATCTGAGCGCACCCTTCGGCACCGTAACAGGTGCGCAGTTCCTGTCCGGCGCAGTGCCGGTCAGTGCCCAAACCATTCAGCCTCTTGGGCCGAACGTACACACGCCATACTCGCTGCAGTTGAGCATCGGTGCGGAACATCAGATCTCGAAGACCTGGAGCCTCTCTGCAGATGTGGTCCACTGGCGTGTCTATCACGATTGGGTCCGCACCGACGCCAACCTTTTCTTCAACCCCGCAACCGGCTACACCGTAAGTCCCGGCACCGGCGGGCGGCCGAACGCCGCCTTCGCAGGCATCCTGAACTTCACCACGCCGGACGCAGCGGGCTCCATCTACAACGGCCTGCACGTCGGCCTACAGCACCGCTTCGCACAAAACTTCTCCGCCTCGGTCGCCTATACTCTGGCGCACCTGAAAGACTCCACCACCGGACCTTTCTACTACCCCAACAACCAGTTCAACCTCGCCGACGAGTGGGCCGTCTCGCCTGACAACCAGACCCACACTCTGACCGTGGCGAGTTCGTACACATGGAAATGGGGCATCTCGCTCAGCGGATCTTTCCACTACGGCTCCAGCCAGAATTTCCAGGTCACGGCCAACCAGAATCCGTTCAATGCCACCGGCGTGACGGACAGGCTGTTTACCGCCAGCGCCGCCTACTTCGGCTTGCCCGCGAACATCACGCCGCTGACCATCAACGGGATCGCTTACAACCTCCTCGCCCGCGATTCTCTCGTCGGCCACTCCATCGAGCGTCTCGACATGCGGCTGTCAAAGACGTTTACCGTAAAGGACCACATCCGCTTTATCCCCATGGTGGAAGCTTTCAATCTGTTCAATCACTCCAACCTCGGCAGCTATCAGACCGTGGTGAATGTGGCTTCCTACGGATCGCCCACGCAGAACAGCGACCTCGCATATGCTGCCCGCATGTTGCAGTTCGCCGGACGTTTCGAGTTCTGATCTATGAATGGTAGAGAAGCCAGGTGGGCAATCGCCGCCTTCGTTTGCGTCCGCGCGCTCCAGGCCGCGTCGCCGTCTGCATGGTTCGATCAGGTAACACCCATCATCACGCCTTCCGAAAAGAAGGCGTACCTTGCCCTGCCCCCCGCGGATCGCAACGTCTTCGAAGAGAACTTCTGGGCGTCCCGCGCCATAGCGAAAGAAGAGTATTACCGCCGCCTCCAGCACGCTGATGCCACATGGGGCTCGGACAAACCCGGTTCCGGGGCCAACACCGATCCTGGTCGCGTGTATCTCTCGCTCGGTGCACCAGCCCGGGTCACGCGCATCCCCTCCTCGCGATCTTTCGTTCCACTGGAGATCTGGTATTACGACACTATCCCTGGCCTCCTCAGCACTGAACTTCACCTGATCTTCTACCGCCAGGCCAGTCTCGGCCTTCCGAAACTCTATTCGCCGACTGTGGACACCATTCGATCTCTGCTTCTTCCGCAAGCCGCCAATGTCCACATGTTCGGTCCCAATGACAGCCTCACCGAATCCGACATCCGTCGCACCCTCAAAACCGGACCCGCCGAAGACGAAGTCATCACTGCCGCAACCGGCATTGCCGCAGGTGTCAAATCCAGCGGCAATGATGCAATTCTCGGCCAGATCACTTCTCCGGAGCTGATGCTCTCCAAACCTCCGCAGACCCGCGTGGCCTCCCGGCTAATCACCGCGCACCCGCAGCTGGAAACGCTCCTGACCGCGTCCCCCTACGGTGGTGGAACTCAGGTAGACCTGCGCCTCGAAACCCTCGCAAAGCGCCATATCGACCTCGAAGTCTTCGCTGATTCCGCAGCCATCTCACACAACCGCCTCAGCCTGCAGTTCCCCGCGGCGAAAGCCATTGAGTACACCCATCGCCTCGATCTGCTCCCTGGTAAGTACCGCCTCATCTTCACGGTCGATGGAACTCCGTTTTCATACCCACTGGACATACCGTCGCACTTAAAGATGGGCGCCATAGCGCGGGCCGATCTCGATTCCGAAAACGCGCCTACGCGCGCGCCTTTCAGCTTCGAAGGCAGGCGTCTGAACCTCACGCCGCAAGGGCGATTCGCTGCTGTTCCAATCTCCGGTCCCGGCAGGATCACCTGGATCGTCCGCAAAGGCTCCCAGGCAGTGTGGCGAAGCACAGTTGACTCAACCTCACTCTCGACAGTCGAACTGCCGCAGAACCTCCCGCCAGGCTAGTACCGCCTCGAAGCCATTACATCCGGAGACTCACGAGCTGCCGATCTCACCTTACCCATCCCGGCCGCCCCCGAAAACACCGCCACCGCGATCTCATACAACGCCAATCTGGCACCTGCGCAAAGGCTGACATCGCTGGGTCATCAATGGCTTTTGCGAGGCACCCTGGCAGCCGCCCGCCAAAGTCTCGAAGCCTCCCTGCGCGAAGACCAGACAACGGAAGCTCAGATCGAACTCGCCCGCGCCGACACCCTCGCAGGTAATCTCGACCCGGCCCGCGAACGCCTTCACCGGGTCCTCACCGTCCAGCCCGCGAATTTCGAAGCCCTCGCCATCTACGCGGCGATCGAAACACGCCTGCAGGACTACACCGTAGCCACCGAATACTATCGCCGCGCCCTCGCCGTTCAGGACTCACCGGAATTGCGTGCCGCGCTCGCCCGGCTCCCCTCAACCAATGCAGTAAAGTAAGTCAATGACCGAACGCCGCAGCCAGGCGAAGCGATACTCTA
>JAUZEU010000074.1 GCA_030838885.1 Bryobacterales bacterium
GCACTCGCCGCTTGCATCGGCTTGCCCTGCGAAAGAAACTGGTTTCGCATGAGATTCAAACGGCATTCCTCATCGCAGGTACACCGGAAAGCCCGTCGTAAGCTTCGGGCCTACCCGGTGGCGAGCGTTGCTTGCTACGGACCGACGACAGGCGCGCTACTAAAGTGGCCGTTGGAATCGTACCTGCGGAGGGTGCCGAAGTCTCTGCCCTGCAACGTCGGTTCAGCGAAACGGGCGACATCCGCCTGGATTCGCGCGTGGAGAATGAGATCATCCGTTTTCTGCGCCTGCACGGCGTGAAATCGGTGGTGATAAAGGACGGCATCTTCGGCTGTCCGCACGAAGAAGGAATCGACTACTCCGACGGCGACGTTTGCCCGCAATCTCCGTTCTGGGCAAATCTGGAACGCTGAAGTCGCCCGCCTGGCTATTGGGGTGACCCTACACTGGGTATTGACGATGCAACGTGTCGAGACCATTACAAGCGCGGCCAATCCGCTGGTGAAAGAACTGCGGCGCGCCATCGGCCGCGGTAGCCTGACGGAGGATGGCCTGTTTATCGCCGAAAGCGTTCATCTGCTGGAAGAAGCGATCCGCAGCGGATGCGAGATTCCGGTTGTGCTCGCGGCGGAGTCAGCGGCGTCCAGGGTCACCGCTCCGGTGCCCCGGATTGCCGTTCTGCCCGACGCCCTCTTTCAAACCATCACCACTACCGAAACCAGCCAGGGAGTGATCGCCCTGGTCCGCCCTCGCAAATGGACGGTCGACCAGGTGTTTGCATTGAAAAGTCTGGTGGTGGTTCTGGATGGCATTCAGGATCCGGGCAATGCAGGTGCAATCGTGCGGGCTGCTGAAGCCTTCGGCGCGACTGGCGCTATTTTCGTAAAAGGAACGGTTGGCCCGCAGCATCCCAAAACCCTGCGCGCCTCGGCGGGTTCGCTTTTTCGTCTGCCTTATATAACTGGTCTGGACGCACCCCAGGTGTCGACCCTGCTTCGCAAAGAACGGGTTGTCATCTACGCTGCCATGCCGTACACCGGCTCCGAACATCTGGCGGAAGACATGGATCTGCGCCGCCGCTGCGCCCTAATCATTGGAGGCGAGGGCCACGGCATCGGAAAAGAACTGCAGGACATCGCCGATCCCATTGCCATTCCGACCGTCGGCGTGGAATCCCTCAACGCCGCAGTAGCAGCCGCCATTCTGCTGTACGAAACGAGGCGGCAGCGAGGGTCCGCATGAGCCTGTTCGATGCCAGTCCGCTGGGGAATGCGCCGGAGGATGCGAAACGCCCGCTGGCGGATCGAATGCGTCCGCAAACGCTCGATGACTACGCCGGGCAGGAGCATATTCTCGGCCCCGGCAAACCCCTTCGGAACCAGATAGAGAATGACCGGCTGACATCCATTATTCTCTGGGGGCCGCCCGGGGTGGGCAAGACGACTCTCGCCCAGATCATCGCACGCATGACGAAGAGTGAATTCCTGCCCTTCAGCGCCGTGCTGAGCGGTATCAAGGAAATCAAGGCCGTGATGGCCGATGCGGAACGTTTGCGCAAGCTGGGGCGCAGAACCATCCTCTTCATCGACGAAATTCACCGGTTCAACCGGGCCCAGCAGGATGCGTTTCTGCCTTATGTGGAACGCGGCGACATTGTGCTGATTGGCGCGACCACGGAGAACCCTTCATTCGAAGTGAATGCCGCGCTGCTGTCCCGATCGAAGGTTTACATGCTGCGGGCGCTGACGAATGAGGAGATTGTAGACCTTCTGCGCCGAGCCCTGCCGATGGCGGGAGCCACCGCTTCTGACGAGACGCTCGAAAAGATCGCGGATACGGCCAACGGGGATGCCCGTTCGGCCTACAACACTCTCGAGGTAGTTGCTTCGGCCAGCCCGGGCGGAGTGATTGCCGAAAGCGCCCTGGCCGATGCTCTCGGTAAGAAGGTCCTGCTTTACGACAAGACCGGCGAAGAGCACTACAACCTGATTTCGGCGTTGCACAAATCGGTGAGGTCAAGCGATGCCGATGCCGCGCTTTACTGGCTGGCCCGCATGCTGGAATCGGGCGAGGACCGCATGTACATAGCCCGGCGCGTAGTGCGGATGGCGATTGAAGATATCGGTCTGGCCGATCCCCGAGCGCTCGAACAATGTATTGCCATGCAGCAGGCTGTGCATTTTCTGGGTATGCCGGAGGGCGATCTGGCGATTGCCCAGGCTGTGATTTACCTCGCTGTTGCGCCGAAGTCAGACGCCGGATACAAGGCGCTCGGCAACGTTACACAGGAGGTACGGACCGGGCGTGCGGAACCTGTGCCGATGCACTTACGAAATGCGCCCACCAAGGCAATGAAAAGCTGGGGCTATGGCGCAGGTTACCAGCATGCGCACCAGTTCGAAGACGCCGTGAATGAGATGGAGTGCCTGCCGGAATCACTCGCCGGGCAGCGGTGGTATTACCCAACCGAGCGCGGCATCGAAAAGCGTATCAAAGAGCGC
>JAUZEU010000077.1 GCA_030838885.1 Bryobacterales bacterium
AAGGGAGAGGTGGCAAGGGGCGTCAGAAGCGTGACGAGGCATCCCAGCGCACTCACCACCGCTCCGAATACCCGGGCCTGTACGTTGGGAGTGCCGCGTCCGACAGACCGGCTTGAGATCCATCCACCCATGAACCCGCCCAGGGTTGAGGCAACCGGAGGGAACCACGCGTAAGAGTTAGCCTGTGCCATTGTGAGATGAAAGGTTTGCGACAGATACGCCGTCGTCCAGTTGGTCCAGAGGGCGTAGATGCCCATCCACAAGACATTTGCGATCGCGAGCATGATGAGCCGGGGATCGCGAAGCAGATTTGGATTGCTGACGTTTCGCTGAGGCGCTACGGCGGCGTAGGGCTGCACCGCTCGTCTTACCAGCATCCAGAGCGGAATCCAAATGAAACCCAGCGCTGCGCAAACGAAGAAGGCTGTGCGCCAGCCCGCAAATGCCGTCACCAGCAATGGGGCGCCAACACCCGCAATGGCTATTCCCACCTGAGACATCGCAGCGCCCAGCGCGCGGTTTTTCGGTTCCAGGTAGATGGCGTTCAGTTTGCCTGCTGCGGGGAAACCTGCCGACTCCCAAACGCCCAGGAACGCCCTTGCACCGGCCAATTGCCCGAAACTGCGCGTCAGCCCGCACAGCGCTGCAGCAGTGGACCACATCGCCACGGCGCAGATGATGCCCGTCTCCAGGCCAAGCCAGTCCAGAAAGAAACCGACGGCCGGTGAAGCCAACGCATATGCCAAACCGAAAGCCGACAGAAGCCAGCCGTAATCGGTATTCGTGAGATGAAATTCCGCTCGGATTGCCGGAGCCGCAGCCGAAAGAACTAATCGGTCCAGGTAATTACAGGCAGCAGCAAGCGCAAAGATGGTAACCGCGACCCATCTCGCAGCAGCAGAACTTTGTCCGGGCAATTCCCGAGTTTACCGTGCTGATCCGGCGCGTTGCGATAAGCTTTGAGAAACACAATGGCCTCAGTCGCCCCGTCCTCCCGCCTCGCTCGCGCAGCCCTGTCCAGACGGCAGTGGATCTTTCTGATCCTCCTGGTAATCTCCATCTGCATCAGTTACATCGATCGCGGCAGCCTCTCCGTTGCTGACAAGTATCTGCAAACGGAGTTCTCACTGGATCCGCAGCACAGGGGCATGATTTACTCTGCGTTCTTCTGGTCTTACGCGCCGGCTCTGGTATTGGCCGGATGGCTTGTAGACCGCTTCGACGTGAACCGCGTTCTGGCCGCAGGATTCATCGTCTGGTCCATCGCGACGCTGCTTACCGGCGCAGCGAACGGATTCCTGATGCTGTTCTGCCTCCGCATGCTGCTGGGCATGGGTGAGTCCGTTGCCTACCCCGCGTATTCGAGGATTCTGGCCGGCAACTTCAAAGAAGAGCAGCGCGGGTTTGCCAACGCGGCTATCGACGCGGGCAGTAAGCTCGGTCCGGCCCTCGGGATTCTTGTGGGTGGCCTGCTGATGGCCAGTTACGGCTGGCGCGTCTTTTTCGTTGTGACGGGAGTGCTGAGCCTGATGTGGCTGGTGCCATGGTTCATGTGGGCGCCCAAGGGCCGCACGCTGATGCCGCCGAAGGGCGGCAAGGTCCCTGGCTTTGCCGAAATCCTCTCGAAACGCGCTGCGTGGGGAACGTTTATCGGGCTGTTCTGCGGGAATTACGTTTGGTATTTCATCATCACCTGGCTGCCGTCTTATTTCCGCGATGAACTGCACTTCGATCAGCGCCAGATGGCGGTGTTTGCGTCGGCCCCCCTTTGGGTGCTGGCGGCTTCGGCTTTGACGTCCGGGATGATCTCCGACCGGTGGATTGCGAGCGGCGCCAGCCCGAATCTGGTCCGGAAAACATTCACCGGGCTGGGCCTTGGTTTGTCCACCATCATGTTCGCCTCTGTGCTGACGCGTAATCCGATGAGTTCGCTGGTGGTGCTCTGTTGCGCCTGCCTTGCTTACGGCTTGTACTCGTCAAATTTGTGGGCAATTACCCAGACGCTGGCCGGACCCTGGGCGGCGGGGCGCTGGACGGGTTTGCAGAACGCCTTCGGAAATGTTTCGGGAATAGTAGCTCCGTGGCTGACAGGCTGGATCGTGCAGGAGACCGGACAGTTTTATTGGGCCTTCGTGGTCACGACAGCCATGCTGGTGATCGGGACGGTTTGTTTCACCGTAGTTATCCCGAAGGTTGAGCCTGCCAACTGGCAGGAGTAACCGGACGAAATACCCCCTGAAAAATAAAAAACCCCTCGTGCTGCAACCGACCAGCGGAGGATAAACGAGCCGTTTTTGAATTAACCCAAGGCTCCCGTAAGCCCTGAATCACGTCCGTTATCCCTGGCGCCAGCGCATTGCAGCAGAGGGCAGGTTGTTAGTGTTTCTACCGATTCGGAACCTAGAGTAGCAAACCGACTACCAAGTTACAAAACTCATAAACTATTGATACTACTAGCCAATTTTTGGTACGACTACTGACATTTCGTGGACTGTGGCGGCAGCGGTGTGTCTTGGTGACACACTTGACCCAGTGCTTTCTTCCGACTCTCTGTCGTGCGGTGTCCCATTCCTCACAGAGCCGAAGGTTGGGATCCGGACCAGATTCTTCGGGAAGAACAGGTCCGGAGTCGATCGCCACTCGGAAAAGTGTGGGTCAGGTTGAGATCGCTCACGGCCACCGCCGAGGATGGCAGTTCGGGTTTTCATGCTCGTTCTGGCCTGTGATTGTGGACGGCGATTAACGGCTTTATCGCACCGGATTTGTGATCTATTCCATGGCGGGCCTCCACCGCGTGAGTAGAGTTGCGAAACTGATAGAACATGAGTTTCATGGACAATCTCGAAAACAACCTGAAGGCTCTCGAATCGCGGGAACAGGGCGGTCTTGATGAGCGTGGTCGCCGCGAAGCCGAACGCGAGCGAGCGAAGGCCGCAGCACCCTGGGCGGATCAATTGAAGAAAGCGCCATGGACGCAGACTCTGATGCAGAAGGCGACCCGAGCAGGGCACCAGCGCCGCATTAAAGTGAATCTGCTGTGGATCGGCACCACATTCCGCCTGGAGGCACTCGGGCACCGCATGGAACTGCGGCCGGAGCCAGGTGGCATCAATGCTGTGTTTCTGCAGGGACCGCAGGAACTGGAGCAACAGGAAGTAGATCTGGCCGGCGATCCGGAGAACCTCATTCACGAGTGGATGCAGATCCTCGACGAGCAGAAGAAGATGGATGCGGAAGCTGCCAGTAAGGCGCGGGCGGATGAACTGGCGGCGGAACTTGCCGAAGAGGTCGAATCTTCAAAAACCTAGTGTCGGCACCGGGTAAGCTTTGAGTTCTCCCGGACCGCTACTTACGATGTGCGACGAACGTCGCGGCCCTGGCCCTGGCAAATCTTTTCGACCTCGTTAAGGTAGCTGAGTGTAGTCGGCGGCATACCTCTTTGGCTTTGGACAGATCCTTTTGCAGGCACTACTTTTACGGTCAGATATTGTTCGACGACACCTTTGAGACTGTGTAATTCCCGCCGCCGCGCCTGATTGAAGGGGAGCGCCGAGACTACCCTTGCACTCTTTTCTCTTTGCCTTGCCAAAAACGCTCCCGTAACTCCTTCTTGAGGATCTTACCGGTGCCCCCTTTTGGCAACGGGCTGGAGACGAACTCGTAACGGCGCGGCATCTTGAATTTCGCCAGATGAGGCGCAATGAATTCCTGCAACTCCTGTTCGGAAATCGTTATGCCTGGTTTGGGCAGAATGAACGCCACCGGGATCTCTCCCCAGCGCTGATCCGGAGCACCCACCACTGCGACTTCGAGCACGCCAGGGTGGGCCGCAAGAGCCCTCTCTACTTCGATCGAAGAAATATTCTCGCCTCCGCTGATGATGATGTCTTTCTTGCGGTCGACGATATGAATGTAGTTTTCGTCATCCCACACCGCCATGTCGCCCGAGTGAAACCAGATACCGCTCATGACTGCGGCGGTCGCTTCGGGTTCGCGGTAGTAACCATCCATCACGTTGTCGCCGCTGATGACGACCTCGCCAGACGTGGACATATCGCGCGGCACATCATTCATATTCGCGTCCACCACGCGAATCTGCGTGCCCGGAATGGGCCATCCTGCCATGGCCTGATGGCGCAGGCGATCCGCTGCATCGGCATAAGTTACGGTGCCTTTGTGGCGCGCGGTGGAGGCTACGGGAGAAGTTTCCGTCAACCCATAGCCTGCGTGAACGTCGCAGTGAAAGATCTTCTCCAGGCGATCGATAAGTTCGGGCGAGGCGGCAGCGCCTCCTATGTTGATCACCCTGATGGAAGAGAGATCGTACTTGTCCCGTTCATCAAACTGCAACATGGCTGCCGCCATGGTGGGCACCACGGACATGGAACTCGCCCTTTCCTGCTGAATGAGCCGGCAGACACCGGCCGGATCGAAGCGCCTGACCATGACCTGCTTCTGGCCAAGCATCGTCGCTGTTTGCGGGCGACCCCAGCCGTTCGCGTGAAACAGCGGGATTGTGTGCAACTCCACCCAGTTGTCATCACCCTCTAAGGTCGCGATTACCTGCAACGTGTGCAGGTAAATGGTGCGGTGTGACAGCATGACACCTTTCGGGGTTCCCGTGCTGCCACTTGTATAAAACAATTCCGCAATTGCATTCTCGTCACAGCTCATGATGTCGGCGCGCGTGGCGTCGCCCTGTGCGAGAAAGGCTTCGTACTCGGTGTCGAGGTTGATGGCCCGCATGGAGGGCCATGCCTTGAGCAGAATTTCCACCAGAGGAGCGAAATCCTGCTCGTAAAACAAGAGCGCGGTTTCCGCGTGGCGCATGATGGCGCTCAATTCCATGGGCGTGAGCCGGACGTTGAGCGGCATTACGACTGCCTTCGCCTGGATCACGCCATAGTAGCCCTCCAGCAATTTGTGGGTATTAAGGCTCAGATAGCCAACGCGGTCGCCAGGCCGTATGCCGCTTCGCACCAGTGCGGAAGCAAGTTTGGCGCACCGCTCTCCGAACTCCCGATAGGTGAACCTGTTGCTGCCGCAGACGATTCCTTCCCGCCTGCCATACAGATCGATGGCTCTGTCCAGACACCGCAGCGGCGTAAGGGGAATATTCATAGGCAAATCTCCTGTAACGAACCACTCGCATTCTACACGGTACATTTGGCCCTTTAAATGTCAAGTAATGAAACTCAGCGTTTGAATGCATAACTCCGACGTCATCCGGTCACTGTTAACAGCCGACTGCTCCCTGGTTATTGAACGGGACGGTACCATCTCCTCGTGCAATGCCGCGGCGGCGGATCTGCTCGGTGTGGAGCAAGGGTCTTCGCCGGGATGGGAATTCCCTGCGCAGTGCGGATTGTTTTTTCCGGACTCGTCTACGCCACTCCGGTTCGAAGACTTCCCTCTCGGCCGGATATTCAGTGGCAGTCCGCTGGACGCCGTAGAAGTCTGTGTCCGGGGGCCAGGGACGGTCGGGGAAGAAGTGTGGCTCAGCGTGATAGCTGAACCCGTCTTTTCCGCGAGCCTCGACGATGTGGTGGCCGCCGTGGTGCTCTGTCACTCCATTACGGATCGCAAGAAAGCGCTCCAGGGGCTGGAAGATGCGCACGCGGCACTGCAGGCACTGGTACAGGCGTCACCGTTGCCCATACTGGCTATGGAGCCCAATGGCCGGATCAATTTCTGGAATCGGGCCGCCGAAAAAGTGTTTGGCTGGACGGAGGCCGAAGTTTATGGTCGGTCGCTGCCATTCGTGCCAGATGAGCGGAAGGAAGAGTCCCGGCGCATGCGTGCACAGGATTTGAAGGGGGACGTCCTGCTGAATCGGGAGATCCGCCGCCAGCACAAAAACGGTTCACTAATCGATCTCACCGTCTCCAGCGCACCAATCCGTGACCGGACAGGCGCTATTACAGGCACCATCTGCGTTTATGTGGATGTTACGGAGCGGAACCGGCTTGAGGAGCATGTCAGGCAATCAGCCCGGCTGGACAGCCTGGGAGTGCTGGCGGGCGGGATCGCGCACGATTTCAATAATCTGCTCACCAGCATCCTGGGGAATGCTTCGCTGGCCATCGAGGACGCAACACCTGGGTCGGAGCAGGAACGGGCGATACGCACCATTATGACGGCTGTGGACCGGGCAGCGGCACTGACGAGCCAGATGCTGGCCTATGCCGGCCACGGTAAAATTTGCGTCGAGCGGCTGAATCTGACGTGGTTGATTCAGCAAATGTTGCCGCTTGTTCGTTCCTCCATCGGAAGCGCGATCGTGTTGTCCGTGGAACTCGCGCGCAATTTGCCTGACGTGGAAGCCGACCACAGGCAGATTCGGGAGGTGCTGGTGAACCTGATTCTGAACGCCCGCGAAGGCATCGAAGGCACCGGCAGGGATGGCATGGTCTGGCTTCGGACCGGAATGGCGATGCCGGACGAGTGTGGCGCACGATGTTTTATAGAGGTTCGGGACAATGGGTGCGGGATGGAGCGGGCGACGCAGGACAGGATCTTCGATCCGTTTTTCTCGACGAAGTTTACCGGGCGCGGGTTGGGTCTGGCGGCAGTGCTGGGCATCGTGCGGGCTCACAAAGGATCGATTCAGGTGGTGAGTACGCGCGGTGAAGGCAGCAGCTTCCTCGTTTATCTGCCCGTGGTGCGGTAATTGATCCGAAACTCTCGTACACGGTACTCGCAGCGGCTGGCGGTATACGTTGACGGGGTTATCATGACGGGGTGAATGACGGCGGGGCGGCACCGGGCGAGGACGAGGCGAGACTTTCGCCTGAGCTGCGGGCAGCATCCACCGTCCGGTCATGGCGTCTTCTTTGTGGCCTGGTGATTTCCGGATTTTTGCTGGCCCTTCCGGGCGGCCTTTTGCCGCTTTGGGGCTATCACCTTCGGCAGGACTTTGGAACTGCCGCGAACTTCTTTGCTTTTCTCGGGACAGGCATGGTTTGCGGGTCTGGCCTGGGTATTCGCCTCTCGCAGAGATACCCTCTGAAGCATTTGCTCGCGGGCGGTTGTTTCGGCGGGGCACTGGCGCTGCTGCTGCTGGCTGCGGGCGCGCCTCCAGCCCGCTTCCCCTATCAAGCCTTGGCCTTGTTTATCACCGGGGCGTCGGCTGGCATCATCAACAGCGCGATCTTTGAGAGTCTGGCTCCGGTGTGGGAGGCCGACCCCGCGCGCATCGCTTTGACGGGCGGCATGTTCTTTGGTGTGGGCAGCATCTGCGCGGCGTGGCTGATGTCCCAGTGCCTGGATTCGGTGAGCGCTCCCCGGCTGATTGCGATTTCGGCGGTGGTGCCGGGCGTCGCGGGGGTGCTGTTTGGACGCATCCCGTTACCTCGGCATTCCCGGATGTGGCTGCCGATGAGCGAAGCGGTGAAAGACCTTCGCACCGTGATGGCGATCCTGTTTGCGCTGTTGCTGTTCTTTCAGTTCGCGAGCGAGTGGTCGATTGCGGGATGGCTTCCCGTGTTCCTGATCGACCGGCTGGGGTTGAGCCCTGAAACGGCCGTCTTACTACTGGCGCTCTACTGGTTCGCGCTAACTGCGGGGCGGGTGGTGACGGCGCGGCTGCTCTCTGTAATCCGCCACAGCCGGTTGCTTGGCGCGAGCGCTT